>DQBD01000256.1 GCA_003526065.1 Gammaproteobacteria bacterium
GCACGGGCAGCACCGGCACACCGCGCGCCGCCGTGCTCATGGCGCGCCCCTGCGGCCGCACACCCAGACCGTCAGGCGCAGCACCAAGACCAGCACGACGGCACACGCCGACAGCAGCGTGATGGGCGGCAGCCCGCCGTACCACAGCGCGGGCTGCCACCAACCCGGCACGCCATAGGCGAGGTGCAGCCCCGTCAACGACAACCCCAGCAGGCCCACGCGTTGCAGTACCCGCCAGTAGCGAACCGACATGGCCGCCCGTACGCCCGGCAGCGACGCGGCGAGTGGCGCCACCAATGCCATCCAGGCCAACGCGCCGGCCAGCAGCGACCAGCCGGCCAGCGCGGTGAACTCGAACGCCTGTCGAAACATCAGCCGGTAATAGCCGTAGTTGAGGATGCTCAGCGACAGCACGATATGCACGGTGGCGAGCACGAAACCGACCACGCCCCAGTAACGGCGGCGCCACAACAGGCCGCCCAGCGGCGGCCAGATACGCGCCGCTGGCCCCAGGCCGAGCGCCAGCGCCAGCAGCAGCAGCGCGCTCCAGGCAGTGGCCTTGTTGAACACGTACAACGGCAGATCTGCCAGCGCCCACGGCCCGAACACCACATAACGCGTGGCGGCATAGCCGGCGGTGACCACCAGCAAGACGCCCGGCACCCCCACGCAGGCGCGCAGGCGAGCCCGGTCGCGCGTCTCGAGCTCCGCCTGCGACGACGCGGCCTGTGGATCCAAGCAGTGCCTCCTCCTCTCCGATGTTCGCCGAAGAGGGTACCCTAGGCCTCGCGTGGTCGGGCGATCGCGGCGGCTGCGCATCCAACCGCGTCACCACGAGGTAGCACCATGGGCATCGAAGTCGGCGGCCTGCTGGGCCTGATCATCCTGATCGCTGACGTATGGGCCATCATCAACGTCGTGCAAAGCAGTGCCGGCACCGGCGCCAAGGTGGGCTGGACCGTGCTGATTTTGCTGCTGCCACTGGTCGGACTGCTGATCTGGCTGGTGGCCGGACCCCGCGGATGACCACACCGGCGCTGGGGCTGATCCGGCGTTACTACGCCGCCTGCAACAGCGCCGACCGGGAAGGCCTGATGGCCTGTTTCTGCGACGACGTGGTGCACTACTTCACCCACCACGCCCCGGTGCGCGGAGCCCGCGCCCTGGCCGACCACTGGGTGCGCATGCAACCACGCATCGACGGCTACTGGACCGTGGACCACGGCATTACCCAGGGTGACGAGGCGGTCATCGAGTGGACGCTGCGCTGGACGCCGCCCGACGGCGCGCCGGAGTTGATGCGTGGCAGCGAGTGGTATCGCCTGCACACTGGGCGCATCGCCGAGATTCGGGCCTACTACCTGAACCGGCACACACCGTACCGGCACCGCGACTTCGAGCTGGAAGGCTTCGACTACGCCGCCCGCGGCTACCCCACGCTGCCGAAATGAATCACCAGGAGACGACATGACCGCCGAGTGCCCTCGCTGCGCCATCGCGCTGACCGCCACCGAACTGCAACAGGTGCCGGTGGCCCGCTGCCCGCAGTGTCGCGGCCTGTGGTTCGAGGCACCCGACCTGGAGGCCGCGCGTGAGGCCGCCGGGCCGGACAGCGGCTGGCTGGAGGTGGAGCTGTGGTCGGATGCCGAACAGTTCCGGCACGCGCCACGCAGCGGCCGCTGCCCGAACGGCGACGGCACCCTGCACGCGCTCGAGTACGGCCATACCGGCGTGACGGTGGACTACTGCGACGCCTGCTTCGGCGTGTGGCTGGACGAGTCGGAATTCGAACGCATCGTGGCCGCCCTGGAACATGAAATCGACTCCCGGGCGGCGCCCGACTACCTGCGCGCCGCCCTGCACGAGGCGCGTCAGCTGCTGACCGGGCCGCAATCGCTGCTGGACGAATGGCGCGACCTGCGCACTGTGCTGAAACTGCTCGAGTACCGGGTGCTGTCGGAGCACCCGGCGCTGCACCGGCGGCTGCTGACCCTGCAAGCAAACAACCCGTTTCGCTGACCGTCGACTGCCTGCTGGCCAAGGGCGCTGGTATAGAATGCCGGCCCGGTTTCCACCCCGCTTCTCAGTCCCAATCCGGTATGCGTCATTTCTGCGCAAGATGTGTCTTGTCCGTGTTGCTGGCCGCCGGTCTGGCCATGCCGGCGGCTGCCCGCGGCGTGTACGGCTGGGTCGAGTTCGTGCAACTGCACATAGACGGTGAGCCCTTGGAACTCAAGGCCAAGCTGGACACCGGCGCCCGCAGTTCATCGCTGGACGCCACGGCCATCGAGCCGTTCGAACGCGACGGCGAGCGCTGGGTACGCTTCGAGGTCAAGCTGCCTGGCATGGAAAAGACCACACGCCTGGAGCGCCCCGTGGTGCGCTACGTGCGCATCAAGCGCCACCGTGGACCGTACGACCGCCGGCCGGTAATCCGCCTGCCGTTGTGTCTGGGCGACGAATGGCGCACCGTGGAAGTGAATCTGACCGACCGCGGCCGCTTCATCTACCCCCTGCTGCTTGGCCGCAAGGCTCTGGCCCGCCTGGCGGTGGTTGACCCGTCGCGAACCTATCTGCGTGCGCCACGCTGCGACGGCGCGCCGTCCAAGGACTGAGCACGAGCGTGCGCAACCGTCACCTGCTGATTCTGTGCCTGTCGCTGGTCGTCGCCGGCGGCAGCCTGTTCCTCTATAAATGGCTTGATCTGGGGGTGCCGCTGAAGGCGGACAACGCCATCCAGGCCTGGACCATCGAGGCACGCATCCGCTTCACTGCCGACCGCGGTCGTCCCATCAAGCTGCGCCTCGCGGTGCCCGTCTCGCCCCCCGGCTTTGGCCTGCTGGACGAAACCTTCGTCTCCCACGGCTACGGTCTGACCACCGCCCAGCAGGGCGACGAGCGCGAGGCCGTATGGACCATTCGCCGCGCCCGTGGCGAGCAAGAGCTGTACTACCAGGCCGTGGCTTATCCGAAACCGCGCGACCAGGTCGGGGATTCGCGCCCACCGCGTCCGGAGCAGCCGGAGTTTTCCGATGCCGAGGCGGCCGTGGTCGAGAACCTGGTGCAGCAGATTCGCGCGCATTCCGCCGACATTGCCACCTTCGCCGCCCAGACCCTGATCCGCCTGGACGCCGGCAGCAACAGCGACATCGATCTGCTGCTGGGCAACGACGACTCGGACGAGCGGCGTGCCAAGGTCGCCACGGCCATTCTGGCCACCGCGAACATCGCGGCGCGACCGGTGTATGGCTTCACGCTGCGCACTGAAAGCCGCCGGCTGGACATGCAGACCTACCTCGAGGTCCACAACGGGGACCGCTGGCTGCTGTTCGACCCGCGGAGCGCGGCCCAGGGCTGGCCGCGAGACTTTCTGGTCTGGTCGCGCGGCCAGCCGCTGGTGCGGGAAACCGACGGCATACGCAATCTGCGTGTCGAGTTTTCGGCCGCCGAGAACCCCTACCAGGCACTGGCGGCAGCACGCCAGCGGGCGGCCGAGCGCGGCTCCGTGGCCTTGCAGTTCTCGCTGCTGAGCCTGCCGGTGCAGATGCAGATGGTGTACCGGGTGGTGCTGACCATGCCGATCGGCGCACTGCTGATCGTGCTGCTGCGCAACGTCGTGGGCATCAAGACCTTCGGCACCTTCGCGCCGATCCTGATCGCGCTCGCGTTTCGTGAGACCCGGCTGCTCAACGGCGTGCTGCTGTTCGTTGGCATCATCTCGCTGGGATTGCTCGGTCGCTTCTATCTCGAGCGTCTGAAGCTGCTGCTGGTACCACGCCTGGCGTCGATCCTGACGATCGTGGTCCTGATGATGGCCGCGCTCAGCGTCCTCACCTATCAGCTGGGCATCGGTGCCGGCCTGTCGGTGGCCCTGTTCCCGATGGTGATCCTGACCATGACCATCGAGCGCATGTCGATCGGCTGGGAAGAAGCCGGCCCGCGCGAGGCCCTGCAACAGGCCAGCGGCAGCCTGCTGGCCGCGGCCCTGGCCTACCTGGTGATGACCGAGCGTCAGGTGCAGCACGTGGTGTTGGCATTCCCGGAGCTGCTGCTGATCGTACTGGCGCTGACGCTGGCCTTCGGCCGCTACACCGGCTACCGCCTGACCGAACTCAAGCGCTTCCGGGCGCTGAGCGCATGATGCAGCTGCCCTGGCGACTGGCGCGCTCACTGCGCCGCGCCGGCGTGCTGGGCATGAACCAGCGCAACGGCGACTTCATCTCCCGCGTCAACCCGCGCCGCCTGTATCCGCTGGTCGACGACAAGGTGCGCTCCAAGACGCTGGCCCAGCAGGCCGGCATCCAGGTGCCGGAACTGTATGGAGTGATCCGCATCCAGCACGAGGTGCCGGAGCTGCCCAAGCTGCTGGGCGGCCGCGAGGATTTCGTGGTCAAGCCAGTCAACGGCAGCGGCGGCAACGGCGTGCTGGTGATCGTCGGCCGTCGCAAGGGACGCTACCGCAAGGCCTCCGGCGCCCTGCTGACCGAGGAGGCGCTCGAGCACCACATCTCGAACACCCTGTCCGGCCTCTACAGCCTCGGCGGCCAGCCGGACGCGGCCATGATCGAGTACCGGGTCAAGGTCGACCCGGTGTTCGAGCCGATCTCACATCAGGGCGTGCCGGACCTGCGCACGGTGGTCTACAAGGGCTATCCGGTGATGGCCATGGTGCGCCTGCCGACGGCAATGTCGGACGGCAAGGCCAACCTGCACCAGGGGGCCATCGGCGCGGGCATCGACATCGCCAGCGGCCTGACCGCCCGCGGCGTGTGGCGCAACGAGGTGGTCGACGAGCACGTGGACACCGGCAACCCGATCGCCAACGTGCAGGTACCGCAGTGGGACACCCTGCTGGAGCTGGCGGCCCGCTGCTACGACATCAGCGGCCTGGGTTACCTGGGTGTCGACTTCGTGCTGGATCGCGAATTCGGGCCCATGATGCTGGAGATGAACGCGCGCCCCGGGCTCAACATCCAGATCGCCAACCAGAGCGGCCTGCTGCCGCGTCTGGCGACGGTGGACACACTCGGTCGCGACGATGCCAGCGTCGCCGAGCGGGTGGCCTTCGCGCGCGAACACTTCGCGCGCAGCGGACCCAACGGCGTCGACGCCCCTACCAGCGCGCCTTGAAACCGCGCGTGTCGAGGTGCACGAACGCGCCGTGGTAGGCGTTCGGCGAATAGGCTGACAGGCCGCCGGTGAAGCGCTGCCACTGCGGGTCCGCCTGCGCCGCCTCCAGTATCTGGACCAGCAGCTCGGCGTCGCCGCGGTCGTGCCGGCCGTTGCCGTCCAGGTCGTCCATGACGCCGTCACCGTCCTCGTCGATGAACACGTCAGCGGCATCGCCCCATTGGTGACGGCTGAAGCGCGAGCTGCCCAGACGGCGGTTGTAGTGCGGCGTGCGGAAACCGCTCATCACGGTCAGCCCGCTGGCGGCGATGCCGGCGCGGGCGAAGCGCTCCAGCGCCGCCTCCAGCGCCAACGGCAAGCGCTCGCGCAGCGCCACGTAGCGCGGTCCCCGCGCCTTTTGCTTGCACACGAACTGGCCGAGCGTCAGGCTCGGCGTCAACGGCAGGTCCGCCGTGCGTTCGTTGATCTCGACGAAGTCGCGTGGCGGCTGATACACCGCCAGCCTGCCCGGGTGCTGCGGGTAGTCGCCGATCAGATACCCGTTCAGCGCGCCGCCACGCAGCGCCTGACGCGGCATGGCCACCAGCGCCGTGAAACGCATGGCCGCCCCGTCGCCGCGGCGAATCTCCAGCGTGTAGCCACCGGGCTTGCCAGGCGCCGTCCAGCGCCAGTGCTGTGACGCCAGCCGTTGCACCGTGCCGGCACCGGCGTCCAGCGCAAAATGCGCGCCGGCGCCATCGACCACGCGCAGTTCCAGCGCCTCTCCGGGCCGTGCCAGCAGCGGATTCAGCGGCAGGCGCGAACGCTCACCGGCCCACGCCACGGTAAAGCCGACATCGCCCGAACGGCCGGCACTGGCGGGCGTCAGCATGGCCAGGTGCAACGGGGCGGCGGTCACGGGCGCGAGAAACGGCATGGCCACCAGCGCCAGCACGGCCGCCGGCAGGCGGCGCAGCAACGGTATCAAGCGAAACATCATCAACGCGTCTGCATGGGTGTGGTCAACGCTTCCGCCAGCGCGGCATCGCGCGTGTACAGGTCGCGGCGAAAGTGCGCCCGGCCGTCACTGTCGACCCAGGCGGTCCAGTACAGCAGGTGCACCGGGACCGGCGTGCGCAGGTTGATCGTGCGCGTGCGGCCGGAGTCGATAGCCTCGCGCAGGGCCGCCTGCGTCCAGCGCGGGTCATCCTGCAACAACCATTCGGCCAACGCCAGCGCCTGCTCGACACGAATACAGCCGGAACTGAAGCCGCGCTCGGCGTGAGCAAACAGTCCGCGTGACGGCGTGTCATGCAGGTACACATCGTGGCCGTTCGGGAACATGAACTTGATGCGGCCGAGCGCGTTCCAGGGTCCCGGATCCTGGCGCAGCCGGTAGGGCACGTGCCCGCGCAGGCGCTGCCAGTCGATCTGTGCCGGATCCAGTTCGCGCGCGTCCGCCCCCCAACCGGTCAGCACCCGCAGGTGCTCGGCCGCCAGATAACCGGGGTCGCGCTTGATCTCCGGCAGCTTGTCCTGCGCCGCAAGCCGCGGGGGCACCTCCCAGTACGGATTCAGCACCAGGTAGCGGATGCGGTCCGAGAATTCCGGCGTCGGCCGGTACGGACGCCCGACCACCACCCGCATGTGCAAGGCCACGGCGTCGCCCTCGATGGCATCCAGCGTGAAGGCCGCGGCATTGACCCGCACCTGACGCCGGCCAGGCGCCTCCCCCAGCCAACGACGCCGTTCCAGGTTGGCGACCAGCTGCTCGGCCCGCTGTGCCGCAGAGACATTCAGCGCGGCGCGGGTTCGGGGCCCCACGGCGCCGTCCACCTGAAGGCCATGACGTGCCTGGAAGCGGCGCACCGCATCCTCCAGCTCGGCATCGAACCGCTCGGAGCCGATGTCCGCCACCGGCTCCACCCCCTCGCGCTGCAGTCGCTGGCGCAGCGGCGGTACCGCCGCCGACCCGTCTCCCACACGCAGGATCGGCCCATCGGGCACACGCGGCCAGCCATCGGACGCCGCGAGCTGCCGATAATGATCGAGCGCATGACGCAGGCGCCGGTAACCGGCCAGGCTGGAGGTCAGCTCGGCCGCGAAATCCACCGGATCGCGCGCGAAGGCCAGACGTGACGGCAAATCGGCATCGGCCAGCCGCGGTTGCCGGCGCGGCCGAACCCCGCCGGCCTCGACCTTGCCGGCGCGCAGATGCGATCCCAGCAACAACAGGCCGTCGCTGAGCAACAGATCGCGCGCCGCGCGGGCGCCCGGCGAGCGATCGTCACGCATCGCATCGATGGCCGCCAGGTGGTAGTCGGCCGGATTCAGGCCGTGCGTGTCAGCGTCGGCCAGCACCTTTCGCGCCGCATCCAGCCGGTCGGCCGACCACAGCGGCCGGTGGTCGCGCGGCCCGTACAAGGCCCTCAGGCCCTCCGGCGCGAACAACTGTTCGCCAGCGACGGTGTGCCCGTCGGCCAGCGCCTGTGCCAACGCGTCGCTGACGGCTCCGGCAGGCACCGACGCCGGCAGCAACCACAACAACCCGGCGGCCAGGCAAACCGCCGGGTAACGCAGAAAAGGCAGTGGCCTCAGTGCTGGTGGCCGCCGGCACCGTGCACGTGGCCGTGCGTGAGTTCCTCGGCGGTCGCCTGCCGAACGTCGAGCACCTCGACCGCGAAATGCAGCGTCTGACCGGCCAGCGGATGGTTCGCGTCGACCGTCACGCCGTCGTCCTCGACCTCGGTGACGCGCACCGCCAGGCGCCCGCCGTGCTCGTCACTGGCCTGGAACATCATGCCCGGGGCAATCTCGATGTCCGACGGAAAACGGTCACGCGGCACCACCTGCACACGCGCCGGATTGTGTTCACCGTAGGCGTCCTCAGGCGCCAGGGAGACGTCGAGCTTGTCACCGCTGGCGTGCCCGGTCAGTTCGCGCTCGAGCCCGGCGATCACGCCGCGGCGTCCGTGCAGGTAGGCGAACGGCTCGGCCGCGGTGGCACTGTCAAGCACCTCGCCGGCATCGTCGCGCAGGGTATAGGCAAGGGTCACGACGCAGTCGTCGGCAATGTTCATGGTGCACTCCGCACTGTGGCTGGGGGGGATGGGGCCAGTCTAGCAACATGTGGCGAGGCCTTCGCCCCCCCACCCTGCCCGCGCCGCCCCGCGCTCCTTACAATTGCCGACCATGAACAACGCCGACTTCGTGGCACGCGACCTGGCCGTCCTTTGGCATCCGTGCACGCAAATGCAGGATCACGAGTGGCTGCCGCTGGTGCCGATCCGCCGTGGCAGCGGCGTCTGGCTGGAGGATTACGACGGCCAGCGCTACCTGGACGCCGTCAGCTCCTGGTGGGTGAACCTGTTCGGGCACGCCAACCCGCGCATCTCGTCGGCGCTCGCCCGGCAGGCCGGCGAGCTCGAGCACGTCATCTTCGGCGGCTTCTCGCACGCGCCCGCGCTGCGCCTGGCGGAACGACTGGTCAATCTGACGCCGCCGTCCCTGGTGCGCTGCTTCCTGGCGGACAACGGCTCGTCGGCGGTTGAAGTCGCCATCAAGATGAGCTTCCACTACTGGCGCAACGTCGGCATCCGCGGCAAGCGACGCGTCGTCAACCTGACCGGCGCCTACCACGGCGAGACCCTCGGGGCGCTCGGCGTCGGCGATGTCGGGCTGTACCGCGACCCCTACGTGGAACTGCTGCAGGCGCCGCTGACCGCCCCGTCGCCCGACGCCTACGAACGGTCCCCCGGCGAAAGCTGGGCCGACGTGGCACGCCGGCGCCTGGACGACATGCAGGCGCTGCTCGAGCGCCACGCCGACGAGGTGTGCGCGGTCATCGTGGAACCACTGGTGCAGTGCGCCGGCGGCATGCGCATGTACCACGCGGACTACCTGAAGGGCCTGCGTGCCCTGTGCGACCGCTACCAGGTGCACCTGATCGCCGACGAAATCGCCGTCGGCTTCGGCCGCACCGGCACCCTGTTCGCCTGCGAGCAGGCCGGCATTGCGCCCGACTTCCTGTGCCTGTCCAAGGGTCTCACCGGCGGCTACCTGCCGCTGGCGGCGGTCCTCACCACGGACACCGTGTACCAGGCCTTCTATGCCGACTACGCCAGTCAGCGTGCGTTCCTGCACTCGCACAGCTACAGCGGCAACCCGCTCGGCTGTGCCGCGGCCCTGGCGACGCTGGACATCTTCGCCGAGGAGCCCGTGCTCCAGCGCAACCAGGCGCTGGCGGCCGCCATGGCCCGCGAAACCGCCCACCTGCAGGACCACCCGCACGTGGCGGAGGTGCGCCAGACCGGCATGATCCTTGCCATTGAACTGGTGCAGGACAAGGCCAGCCGCCGCGCGTATCCGTGGCAGGAACGGCGCGGCCTGCGCGTGTACCAGCACGCCCTGCAAAACGGCGTGTTGCTGCGCCCGCTGGGCAACGTGGTGTATTTCATGCCGCCATACGTGATCAGCGAGGACGAAATACGCCTGATGGCGCAGGTCGCCTGCGCCGGCATCGCGCAGGCGGTCGCCTAGCGCCGCGCCGGTCGCCCCGCGACCGAGCCGACACGGACCGGTCAACGCGCTGCGGTATACGACGGACAGTGCACCGGCCGGGGCCGCACACACCGCATCCGATAGGGAGCTTTCATGACGCAACCCGAGTTCACCGCCGCCTGGCAGGCGGTCGCCACCGCCCAGTCACGCCTGGCGGACTGCCGCATGACCGACCTGTTTGCCGCCGACCCGCAGCGGGTCACCCGCTACACGCTGGACGTGGCCGAACTGCACGTGGACCTGTCCAAGCACCTGCTCGACGACGCCGCCCTCGAGGCCCTGCTGCGCCTGGCGCAGGCGGCCGACCTGCCGCGCTGGCGCGAGGCGCTGTTCGCCGGCGCGCCGATCAATGCCAGCGAGGGCCGGCCGGCACTGCACACCGCGCTGCGCGACGTCGACCCCACGCCCCTGACGGTCGACGGCCAGGACATCAAGCCGGCCGTTGCCGCCATGCAGCGCCAGGTGGCCGACCTGGCCGAGGCGATCCGCAGCGGCCAGCGCCGCGCCAGCGGCGGCCAGCCGTTCGAGCGGGTGGTCAACCTCGGCATCGGAGGGTCGTTCTGGGGGCCGGCACTGGCACTCGAGGCGCTGCAGCCCCACGTCACGCCGGACCTTCGCATCGACTTCATCTCCAACGTTGACCCGCAGCCGCTGCGCGCCCTGCTGGCCGACTGCGACCCGCAGCGCACATTGTTCCTGGTCTCTTCCAAGAGCTTCGGCACCGCCGAGACCCAGCGCAACCTCGCTGCCGCGCGCGCCTTCATGGAATCGCACCTCGGCGCCGCCGCGGACCAGCACTTCATCGCCATCACCGCCAGCCCGGACAAGGCCCGCGCGCTGGGCTTTCGCGACGACGCCATCGTCACCTTCCCGCAGTGGGTCGGCGGACGCTACTCGCTGTGGTCGGCCATTGGCCTGCCGGCGGCCATCGGCCTTGGCGCCGACCGCTTCGCCGAACTGCTGGCCGGCGCCGCCGCCATGGACGCACATTTCCGCAGCGCCCCGCCGCAGGCCAACCTGCCCCTGCTGCTGGGTCTGCTGGACGTCTGGTACGCCAGCTTCTGGGGCTTCGGCAGCCGCGTCCTGCTGCCCTACGACCAGTCCCTGCGCCTGCTGCCGACCTATGTCCAGCAACTGGCCATGGAAAGCGACGGCAAGGGGGTCGACCGCGACGGCCGACCGCTGCCCCACCCCAGCTGCCCGGTGGTATGGGGCGGCAACGGCAACGACGGCGAACACACCTTCTACCAGTTGCTGCATCAGGGACCGGCCACCATCCCGGCGGAGTTCGTCATCTGCGCCCACGACGACGCCGACCTGCCCGGCCACCGCCGGCGCCTGATCGCCCAGTGCCTGGCCCAGGCCGAGGCCCTGCTCGGCGGCGCACCGGCGCCGGACAACCCAGATCGGAAGAGCGTCGTG
>DQBD01000004.1:0-1263 GCA_003526065.1 Gammaproteobacteria bacterium
TCGGCGTACAGCTTCCAGTTGCCGGGGAAGTACTGGCGGGCATGGCCGAGGATGGTGATGGGCCGGCTGAACAGGCGTTCGATGTTGGCGCAATGTTCGGCCCCCAGGAACTCGCGCAGTGGCGGCGCAGCCGGGTCGAACGTGCCGAAGACCATGTCGCCGACGCTGTCCACGTTCAGGCGCTGCAGGCCGTGCGCGGCCATGTCGAAATCGGCCGGGTAGCCCCCCTTGCCGCCGAGCCCCCGACGGAACGGAACGCCGACCAGCGCGCCGGTCGCGTCGTACGCCCACTGGTGATAGACGCACGTATGGGTGCCCTGCTCGCCGACGTTGCCGCGCAGTTCGCGGCATACCAGGGCGCCCCGGTGGGCGCAGCGGTTGACCCAGCAGTGCAGCGCGCCCTCGGCATCTCGGGTCAGGACGACGGGCGTGTCACCGATGAACGTGGACTTGAAGTCTCCGGCGTTCGGCACTTCGGTGGCCAGGCCCAGAAAACTCCATACCGGACCGCGAAAGATGCGCTCTTGCTCGTGCTCGTACAGTGCCGAATCGGCGTAGACGCGGTACGGCGCGCGCGTTTCGTCCGGCGCAGGCCATCGCAGGACGGAATCGGCAGGGGTGGGTGCGTTCATCAACTCTCTCCTTCGCGGGAAGACATGTATGTGCGTACCTGAACGATAACCGGAAAAATTACACGTGCCCGCGCGCACAGTGCATTTGATTTGTCGTACGCTTCGCCGGGACTGGATTTAACGCGTGATAACGGCGTTTTGTAAAACGTCCTTGATGCGCGATGGGTTCAGTCACGACATGCGCTGACCCGAGGCTGGTTCTTACGTCCCGACCCTGCGGGAGCACCAACGGACAGCGGTTTTTGATGACCCTGGAGCAGGACGGCAAAACACAGGATGATCGTCCCGCTCCTTTCCGAGCGATTTTCTTTTATGACTTCGATTTACGTTGGCAATCTGCCTTTCTCCGTTTCGGAAGACGAACTGCGCTCGCTGTTCGAACAGCATGGTGAAGTGCAGTCGGTGAAACTCATCAATGACCGCGAAACCGGCCGGCCGCGTGGTTTCGGGTTCGTCGAGATGGAGCCCTCTGCCGCGGCAGTTGCCATCCAGCACCTGAACGGCAGCCAGTTGGGTGGCCGCTCGCTGCGCATCAACGAAGCGCAGGAGCGGGCGCCGCGTCCGCCGCGCCGCCCGCGCTAACCGTTCCCGCCAGCGTCTTGTTGGGCCCCGCGGCGACCGGTCGCCGCGG
>DQBD01000004.1:1471-5949 GCA_003526065.1 Gammaproteobacteria bacterium
TTTTGTGTTGTCTGCGAATCAGGAGGTCCTCATGGATGACCAACTGCGTACCGAGGTCGAGGCAGCGGCATTTCGTCACCTGCTTCAGCATCTGCGTGAACATACCGAAGTACAGAACATCGACCTGATGAACTTGGCCGGGTTTTGCCGCAACTGCCTGGCCAAGTGGTACCGCGCTGCCGCCGAGGAGCGGGGCGCGCCTTTGACCGACCCGCAGGCGCGCGAGATCGTCTACGGCATGCCGTACGAGACCTGGAAGCAGCGCTTCCAGAAATAGCCGGCCGGTCGTGTCCACATTCCGGGGGATCCGCCTGCGGTCCGCCGGTTGCTGACTGCCCGGGGTCGAGCCATGAAGAAAAGCGAGTACGAGCGCCACCTGGCGCCGATGCTGCTGGAGCTTAACAATCTCGCGCGTTGGCTGGCCGCCACCGGGCGACGCCTGGTGGTGGTGCTGGAAGGGCGCGACACCGCCGGCAAGGGCGGCACCATCACCACCATCAGCGGCAAGCTGAATCCGCGCCAGGTACGCGTCGTGGCCTTGCCGACGCCGGACCCGCGAGAGCGCACGCAGTGGTATTTCCAGCGTTATATCGCGCACCTGCCGGCGGCCGGCGAATGGGTGCTGTTCGACCGCAGCTGGTACAACCGCGCCGGGGTCGAACGGGTCATGGGGTTCTGCACCGAGGCCGAGTGCGCGCAGTTCCTGCGCGAGGTGCCGTTCTTCGAGCAGTCGCTGGTCAACAGCGGCATCCTGCTGTTCAAGTACTGGCTGGCGGTCGATCAGGAGGAGCAGGAAGCCCGGTTCGCGGAACGCGCCCGCAATCCGCTCAAACGCTGGAAGCTGTCCGCGGTTGACCTGGCGGCGCGTGATCAGTACCGGGCCTATGGCGCCGCGCGCGATGCCATGTTCGCCGCCACGCACCGCGACTTCGCGCCCTGGGTGGCGGTCAACTACAACGACCAGCGCCGCGGTCGCCTGACGCTGATCCGACACCTGCTGGACAACGTGCCCGATTACCGCCTGCCCGAGAAGCCCATGGAGCTGCCGCCGCTGCAGAAAAAACTGGCCAGGGAGCGGTTTCGTGGTCCCGTGCGACCGATCAAGATGGCGTTCTGAGTACCCCGGGCGTTCAGGAAGGCGGAACGGCCGGTCGCCGGCGTGGGCGACCGTACAGGGCACGCAGCTCATCCTTGGCCTGTTCGAGCACCTGCCGGCGGTGTGCCGGCAGCGACCGGCCGGCACGGTTGATGTAGAACACCAGCATCGACATCGCGGACCGGAACGGCGCGCTCCTGCGGCGATGGCTTGCTTCGGCGGCAGCCTGCAGTGCCAGCGCGATGCGCCGTGGGTCGTCCCGGGCGAACAGCCCCGGCTCCAGGTCCAGGGCGTTGCTGGTGCGGCCGACCCGTTGCGACCAGCGACGCTCGCGCCGGTCCGTCACGCGTGGGCTGCTGTTGCTACCAGCCGTTGCGCAGTTCGCGCAGCTTCAGGAACACGGCCTGCGCCGAGGGCTGCTCGGGCAGATCGGGGAAGGCCTCGCGCAGGCGGGCGATGACCGTCGGGTTGGTGAGCCGAAAGAAGGTATTCACCTCCTTCTCCTCGCCCAGCGTGGTCAGCCGCGCGGCATGCGGATCCTGGGCGTCGACCGCATCCAGCAACGCCGCCGCCTGCTGGTTGTCCGGCTCGCGGTCCAGCGTGAAGCGCAGGTTGTTGGCGATGTAGTCGTGCCCCGGATAGATCACGGTCGCGTCCGGCAGGCGCGCCAGTTGGTCGGCGAAGGTGTGGTACAGGTGTTCCGGATGACCGCCGCCGTGGCAGTTGCCGGCGCCGGCGTTGAACAGCGTGTCACCGCTGATCAGGCCCGGCCGGTCGCCCCGGCAGAACAGGCACACGTGGCTCATGGTGTGGCCGGGCGTGTCCAGGACTTCGAGTTCACCGCTCTTGCCGATCGGAATCACGTCGCCGGCCTTGAGGCCGCGATCGATGCCCGGAATACGGCCCTTGGCACCGGCGTGCGCCAACAGCTTGGCACCGGTGGCGGCGATGACCCGGTCGTTGCCGCCAATGTGGTCGGGGTGTTCGTGGGTATTGAGAACCTGCGTGATGCGCCAGCCCATTTCGGCGGCCCTGGCGATCACCAGCTCGGCCTCAAGCGGATCGATGGCCAGCGCCTCGCCGGTATCCGGACACCCGATCAGGTAGTGGAAATTGCGGTAACGGTTGTCGGAATAGATTTGTTCGATGATCACGTCGCCTCCGGTGCCGGCCTGGCCGGCACATAAGGGGAGCGAGCGGCCTCAGCCGCCCATGAGAGCCTTTTCCTCGGCCAGGCAGTCGGCGAAGGCCGGGCGCGCCAGGGTGTCCTGCAGGAACTGCGCGAGCAGTGGCCAGCGCGCAGCGTCCACCTGCTCGCCGCCGTAGCCGAGGTTGGCGAACTGCGTGGCGACGGCGATGTCGCCCAGCGTGAACGTGTCACCGCCAAGGTGGCCGGCGGCACACTGTGCCTCCAGGTAGTCACACGCGCCGGGCAGGTCGGCCAGGGCGGCGGCGACCTTTGCTTCGTCCGGCGCCACGCCGCGCATGTGGGGCTTGACGATGCGCTCAAAGAACACGCCTTCGGTGCAGATGTGGAACAACACGCTGTCGGCGTATTCCTCCAGCCACAGGGCGGTGGCGTACGCCGCGGGATCGGCTGGCAGCAGGGCGGGGCTGGGGTGGCGCTTTTCCAGGTAGGCACAGATCACGCTGGAATCGGCGAGACCCACCTGGTCGTCGCTGAACGCCGGCACCTTGCCAAGAGGGCTGAGGCGGCGAAACGCCGGATCATCGCTGCCCGGCATGACCGGTTGCAGGTCGTAGGGGAGGTTCTTGTGCGCCAGGGCGACACGTACCTTTCGAACGAAGGGGGACAGGGGCGCGCCGAACAGGACCGTCATGGTGTTCTCCTCTGGTGATGAATGCGGGTGGTCGATCCGACCCGGTCGATGGGGTCAATCGTACGCGAGGCGCCGTCGACGCAGGTACCCGTAGGTCACGCCCAGCAGCCCCAGAAGCGCCGCACCGGTGATCACGAACGCCCAGCGCAGCCCCATGCCCTGCACCAGCATGCCGAGCAGGACCGGTACGGCGAAATAGCCGAGGCGATTGAACAGCGTACGCAGGCCGATGACCAGGCCTCGTTGGCTGGGCGCGGTCTGCCGGCCGATGGCGGCCAGCAGGGTCGGAAGGCTCAGCCCGAGGCCCAGGCCGTGGAGCGCACTGAGCCCGCCCACGACCACCAGCGACGTGCTGAACGGAACCGCGCTGATGCTGGCGACGGACAGTGCGATCGAGCCGAACAGCACCGCGCTGATCGAGGTGTGGCGTATGAGCGCGGCGGCGCTCAGCGAGCCGACCGAGATGGCGCCGTTGATGCACGCGAACAGGATGCCGATGGTCGCCGGCGAGAATCCGGCTGCGGCCAGATGCACCGGGTAGAACGAGGCATTCACCGCCGCGGCCGACAGGCGCAGCAGGGTCAGCAACATGACGATCATGAGCGAGGTCTGCGCCAGCAGCGGCAGGGCCTGCCGATACGCGCTGCCGGTCACCTGCCACAGCGTGCCACTGCGCCCGGGCTCGCGGATATCCGGCAGCGGCAGCGCGACCAGCGTCAGCAGGCCGCCCCATACCGCCATCAGCGCGAAACCGGCGCTGAGTCCCCAGCCGGCGACCAGTGCGCCTGCCAGCAGCGGGGCCAGCAACATGCCGATGCTGCCGGCGAACGAAAACCGGCCCATGATCGTGTTGCGCCGGGCTGGCGGCGCGGCGCGCAGGGCATAGGACTGCGCGGCCAGCCAGCTCATGCTGCGGGCCAGGCCGCCGGCCAACTGCAGGGCGCAGGCGGCGAGGAAACTGTCGATCAGGGGAAACAGCGCTGCCGTGAGCGCGGCGCCGATACCCGCCCACAGCATGATGCGCCGATCGCCGTAGCGGTCACACAGGGCGCCGGCCGGCAGGGCGAGCAGCAGCGGGCTGAGCGAGGCCAATGCAACGGCAGTGCCCAGCTGGGCCGGTGGCAGGCCGCGGTCGACCGCCCACAGCGGCAACAGCATGCCGATCAGCGATTCGGTGGTGATGCCGCAAAAGGCGCTGGCGTAGACCAGGGCCCGTTGCGGCGCGCCGAGCGCGCGCGGTGCCGGGTCGGCACTCACGCGCTGCGCCGTCCGGGCACGGGGGTGCTGTCGCGGATCAGCAGCGGCGCCAGAAAGCGCCCGGTGTGGGAGTTCGGTTCGCGTGCCAGGTGCTCGGGAGTGCCGCAGGCGATGATCTCGCCACCACCGCCGCCACCCTCCGGCCCCAGGTCGATCACCCAGTCGGCCGTCTTGATGACGTCCAGGTTGTGCTCGATCACCACCAGCGTGTTGCCGTCGTCGCGCAGGCGGGTAAGCACGCCCAGCAGCAACTCGATGTCCTGGAAATGCAGGCCGGTGGTCGG
>DQBD01000089.1 GCA_003526065.1 Gammaproteobacteria bacterium
CGGCGGCCGAGGCCTTCATGCGCCGGGCGATGACGCCGACGTAGTTGGCGTGGATGGTGGTGAAGTGGTAGCCGTCGATGCCGTTCTCGGCCTGCATCTTCCAGTTGCCGCGGTACTGGTAGGTGGAGTAGCCCTTCAGTACCTCGGCGCCCTGTGCGGACATGGCGTCGATCATGTCGACGAACGGCTTGGCGTCGGCCAGGTGATCCTCCAGGGACGGCACGTCCGGGTTCAGGCTGCCGAACACGAAGCCCTTGTAGCTGGCCAGGCGTGCGATGTGCTTGAGGTTGTGGTCCTGCTGCTCGAACACCGGCGGGTAGGCGCCGCTGGCGTGGTCCTTGATTTCCACGTTGCGCCCGGCCGAGTCATACACCCAGCCGTGATAGGGGCAGGTCAGGAACTTGCTGTTGCTCTTGGCGGTGCGGCACAGCGTGGCGCCGCGGTGGGCGCAGGCGTTGACGAAGCAGTGCAGCTGGCCGTCGCCGTCGCGGCTGACGATGACCGGCTGGCGCCCGATGTGGGTGGTGAAGTGGTCGTGCGGGTTGGCTACCTGGCTTTCGTGACACAGGTAGATCCAGGTGCCCTCGAAGATGTGCTTCATCTCGAGTTCGAACAGTTCTTCGTCGGTGAACAGCCGGCGGTTGACCTCGAACAGGCCGTCCTGGGGACGGTCGATGAGCAAGCTGTCGAGTTCGGTGGGGGTCATGGGTTTCGCCTCCTGCTGTGGCTCATTGGCCGCCTTAAGGGATAGCCCTGAATTGTGCCATGACCGCCCGGTCAGGGCCGATTGGGACCCCCTCGCCGTTAACCGCTTTCGCACGGCGCTAGAATTGCCGACCTTTTTTTGCCCCAGGATCACCAATGACCTTGCTGTGGATCGTGCTGTTCACGTTGCTGGGCGGGGCTGCCAGCGCCGGATTCGCCGGCGCCCTGCTGCTGATGCCGGGCGGGTTGCGTGAGCGGCTGTTGCCGTCGCTGGTCAGCTACGCCGTCGGTGCCATGCTGGCGGCGGCCTTCCTCGGCCTGCTGCCGGAGGCCTTCAGCCATCCCGGCGCCACGCCGCCGCAGATCACCGGCATGCTGCTGGCCGGGATCCTGCTGTTCTTCGTGCTGGAGAAATTCGTGCTGTGGCGCCATTGTCACGCCGACGCGTGCGCTGCCCATGGCAGTCGCGCGACGCTGACCACGGCCCGCCCCTGGCGCGCTGCGGGCACGCTGGTGCTGATCGGCGACAGCGTGCACAACCTGATCGACGGCGTGCTGATCGCGGCGGCGTTCCTGACCGATACCCACCTGGGCGTGGTGACGGCGCTGGCCATCGTGGCGCACGAGATCCCACAGGAGATCGGTGACGTGGCGGTGCTGGTGCACAGTGGCTATTCGCGCCGCAAGGCGATGGTCTACAACCTGCTCACCAACCTGCCGACACTGGTTGGCGGGGTGGTGGCCTATTTCGCCCTGGGCGCGGCGCAGGAGGTGCTGCCTTTCGTTCTGACATTGGCCGCCGCGAGCTTCGTCTACATCGCCGTGGCCGACCTGATCCCGGATTTGCACCGGCGCCCGGAGCCGGCGGCCACGGTTGCCCAGGTGGCGCTGATCGGCGCCGGTATTCTCACCATCGTTGTCAGCCACGTTGCCCTGGAGCACTGGCTGCACTAACGACGGACGGAAGCGATCAGGTGGGTTCGATCTCGCGCAGGTGACGGCCCACCGCCATCGCCGCCCCGGCAAGGCCCAGCAGGCAGCCGAGCGCCAGCACGGCAAGGTTGCCCAGGAACCCCGGCGTGGCCAATTGCAGGCCGGAGCCGTACAGGCCGGCCAGGGTGCGCACCGGGCCGGCCAGGAAGCCGTTGACCGCCAGCAGCAGCAACACCGCCACCAGTCCGCCGGCGCAGCCCTGCAGCAGACCCCAGTACAGGAACGGCCGGCGGATGAAAGCGTCGGTGCCGCCGATGAGCTTGGTGATCTCGATCTCCGCGCGGCGGTTGTAGATGGCCAGGCGAATGGTGTTGCCGGTCACCAGCACCACGCCGGCGCCGAGCAGGCCGGCCACCGCCCACGCGGCGCGTCGGCCGAGCTCCAGCAGGGCATTGAGGCGCCGCAGCCAGTCCAGGTCGGCCTGCACGTCTTCCACCTGCGGCAGGGCCGCCAGGCGCTGTGACAGGTCCCGCACCGCGGCCTCGTCGGCCGGCCCGGCGGGTGTCAGGACCAGTGCCGCCGGCAGCGGATTGTCGTCCAGCAGCGCCAGTGCCTCGCCCAGGCCGGAGCTGCGCTCGAACTCGGCCAGCGCCTGGGCGCGATCGATCAGCGTCAGCTCGGCCTGACCGGCCAGCTCGCCGCGCAGGCGTCGGGCCAGGTCGCGCGCGGCGTCGTCGTCGACTTCCAGCTTCAGATAGGCCGTCAGGCGGGCGTCACCGTCCCAGCCGGCGGTGGCCTGGCGCAGGGTGGTCAGGCCCAGCAGCAGGCTCACCGGCAGTGCCAGGCTGACGCCGATCACCAGCGCCGTCAGCAGCGTGTTGACGCGCTGGCGATACAGCTGGCCGAGGCTGCCGAACAGCGCCTGCAGGTGACGTTCGAGGTAGTGCGGCACGGCAGGCTCAGGCGTCGGCGACCAGGCTGCCGGCGTGCAGGGTCAGGGTGCGGGCGTCCATTTCCTCGATCAGCGCGTGGTCGTGGCTGGCGATCAGCACCGCCACGCCGACGCGATTGAAGTCCCGGAACAGGTTCATGATTTCGCGCGACAGGTCGGGGTCGAGGTTGCCGGTTGGCTCGTCGGCCAGCAGCAGGGGCGGGCGCGCCACCAGGGCGCGGGCGATACCGACACGCTGCTGTTCGCCACCGGACAGTGCCAGCGGCAGGCTGCGTTCCTTGCCCAGCAGGCCCACCTTGTCCAGCGCGGCGCGCACCCGGCGGCCGATTTCCGGGCCGCGGTGGCCGGCCACCACCAGCGGCAGGGCGACGTTGTCGGCCACGCTCAGTTCCGGCAGCAGCTTGTGGTCCTGGAAGATGATGCCGATGTTGCGCCGGTAGTAGGGGAGGCGCCGGCGTGACAGCCGGGCCAGGTTCTGGCCGTTGACCAGGGCCTGGCCGCGGCTGGGTTTCTCGATGCCTGCGATCAGCTTCAGCAGCGTGCTCTTGCCGGCGCCGGAATGGCCGGTGATGAAGGCGATCTCGCCCGCTTCCAGGGTGAAGCTGATGTCCTTCAGCGCGTCGCCGCCGCCATCGTAGCGCTTGCTGACGTGCTCGAAATGGATCATCTGTCGTCGCGGCTGAGCAGGGCGTCGACGAAGTCGGCGGCCACGAACGGGCGCAGGTCGTCGGCTGTCTCGCCCAGGCCCAGGTAGCGGATGGGCAGGCCGAGCTGGCTGGCGATGGCCAGCACCACGCCGCCCTTGGCGGTGCCGTCGAGCTTGCTCAGCACCAGGCCGCCGACGCCGATGGCCTCGTTGAACTGGCGCGCCTGGATGAGTGCGTTCTGGCCGTTGCCGGCGTCGAGCACCAGCAGCGTCTCGTGCGGCGCGGACGGGTCGAACTTGCCCATCACGCGACGGATCTTGCGCAGCTCGTCCATCAGGCCGGCCTGCGTGTGCAGGCGCCCGGAGGTGTCGGCGATCACCACCTCGGCGCCGCGGCTGCGCGCCGCCAGCAGGGCGTCGTAGATCACCGCCGCCGGGTCGGCGCCGGTGCCCTGTGCGATGACCGGTACGCCCAGGCGTTCGCCCCACACCTTGAGCTGTTCCACTGCCGCGGCGCGAAACGTGTCGCCGGCGGCCAGCACCACCTGCTTGCCGTCGGCCTGATAGCGCCGCGCCAGCTTGCCGATGGTGGTGGTCTTGCCGGCGCCGTTGACGCCGACCATGAGGATCACATGCGGTGTGGCGGTGTGCGGTACCGGCGGCGCCTCGCAGGGCGCCAGCAGGGCCTGCATGCGCGCCTTCAGTGCCGCCAGCACGGCCTCGCCGTCGGCCAGCTCGTGGCGCGCCAGGCGGGCATGCAGGTCGTCGACCAGCGTGGTGGTGGCCTCGACGCCGGCGTCGGCGCCCAGCAGCAGGTTTTCGATCTCGTCGATGGTCAGCGCGTCGATGGCGCGCCGGCCCAGCACCAGGTCGGCGATGCCGCCGCCCACGCGCTCGCGGGTACGCGCCAGGCCCTGCCGCAGGCGGGCGAAAAGACCGGGCCGGGATGTATCGGTCATGGAGGGTGCAACGGTACGGGAAACGTGAGGTCAAAGGCCGGGTCGACCTTGCGGCGGTATGCTAACACCGGCGTCGCAGACTGCTGTGGCGTCGCCATCGATCAGGAGCTTTCACGGTGATACGCATTCTCGGCGCCCTGTTGCTGGCGGCTGTGTCGCTGCGCCCGGCAGTGGCCACCCCCGACCCGGCAGACACGCACGAGCAGACCCTCGGCAACGGGCTCAAGGTGATCGTGCGCGAGGACCACCGCGCGCCGGTGGTGGTGACACAGGTCTGGTACAAGGTGGGCAGCAGCTACGAGCCCGGCGGCTTGACCGGTGCCTCGCACGTGCTCGAACACATGATGTTCAAGGGCACCGAGCGCCTGGCGCCGAATGAGTTCTCGCGCATCATCGCCGAGAACGGCGGCGAGGAGAACGCCTTCACCGGTACCGACTACACGGCGTATTTCCAGACGCTGGCCGCCGACCGTCTGGAGGTGAGCTTCCGCCTGGAAGCCGACCGCATGCGCAACCTGCGCCTGGACGGCGCCGAGTTCGCCAAGGAAATCGAGGTGGTCAAGGAAGAGCGCCGCCTGCGCACCGACGACAACCCGAAGGCCCTGCTGTACGAACAGTTCAACGCCGTCGCCTACCTGGCCCATCCGTACCGCAATCCGGTGATCGGCTGGGAGGACGACCTCGATACCTTGACCGTGGACGACCTCAAGACCTGGTACGCGCGCTGGTATCAGCCGGCCAACGCCACCGTGGTGGTGGTGGGCGACGTCGAACCGCAGAAGGTGTTTGCGCTGGCACGGCGGCATTTCGGCGGACTGTCCGGCGACCCGGTGCCGCCGCCGAAGCGTCAGATGGAACCGCCGCAGCGCGGCCAGCGGCGCCTGGAACTGAAAGCGCCGGCCGAGGTGCCGTATCTGCTGATGGGCTATCACGTGCCATCGGCCACCGCCGATGCCGAGGCGTGGGAGCCGTACGCGCTGGAGGTGCTGGCCGGCGTGCTGGACGGTGGCAACAGCGCCCGCCTGGCACGCGAGCTGCAGCGCGGCCAGGAAGTGGCGGCCAGCGTCGGTGCCGGCTACCGCGCCTTCCAGCGTGCGCCGGGCCTGTTCCTGTTAGAGGGCACGCCGGCGCGTGGCCACACGGTCGAGGAACTCGAAAAGGCCCTGCTCGAGCAGATCGGCACCCTGGCCCGCGAGCCGGTGAGTGCCGAGGAACTGGAGCGGGTCAAGGCGCAGGTGGTCGCGGCCGATGTGTTCCAGCGCGATTCGGTGTTCTACCAGGCCATGCGCATCGGGCTGCTGGAGACCATCGGCGTTGGTTGGCGCGTGGGCGAGGATTACGTGCGACGCATTCGTGCCGTCACCGCCGAGCAGGTGCAGCAGGTGGTGCTGCGCTACCTGGGCGAGGACAAGTTGACCGTGGGCGTGCTGCGCCCGCAGCCGGGCGCGCTGCCGCCGCGCCGTCCGGCGGTGATTCCGGGAGGACGTCATGACATCGGTGGTTGATCGCCCGCGGCGCGCGGCCGCGCGGTTCTGGATTGTCGGCCTGCTGGGCTGGCTGTTGAGCCACCCGGCGAGCGCACTTGCGCCGATCCAGAGCTGGACCACCGACACGGGGGTACGGGTGCTGCTGGTCAGCACGCCGGATCTGCCGATCGTCGACGTGCGGGTGGTGTTCGACGCCGGCGCCGCCCGGGACGGTGACACCCCCGGCCTGGCGCGTTTCACCAGCGGGCTGCTGTTCGACGGTGCCGGCACGCTGGACGCGCAGGCGGTGGCCAGCGGCTTCGAGCGGCTGGGTGCGCAGTACGGCGCGTCTGCCGAGCGTGACATGGCGGTGGTGTCGCTGCGCTCGTTGGCCGACGAGCCACTGCTGGGGTCGGCGATCGACCTGCTGTCCACGGTGCTGACCGAGCCGCAGTTTCCGGAAGCGGCCGTGGCGCGCGGGCGCCGCCAGCTGCAGGTGGCGCTGGCGCAGGAGCGTGAACAGCCGGCCCAGATCGCCAGCCGCGCCTTCTATCAGGCGGCCTACCGCAGCCATCCGTATGCCAGCTGGCCCAATGGTGAGCCGGACGCGCTGGCACTGTTGACGCGTGAGGCGGCGCAGCGCTTCCACGGCCGCTATTACGTGGCCCGCAACGCGGTGGTGGCGCTGGTCGGCGATCTGGACCGTGCCGCCGCGCAGGCGCTGGTGCAGCGCCTGATCGGCCAGCTGCCGGCCGGTGAGCCGGCTCCGGCGCTCGGCCCGGTGCTGCCGTTGGCAGACGGCGTCAGTGAACGCCTGCGCCATCCGTCGGCACAGACGCACATCGTGCTGGGCGGGCCGGTGCTCACGCGCGACGATCCGGACTACTTCCCGCTGGTGGTCGGCAACCACGTGCTCGGCGGTTCGGGGCTGGTGTCGCGGGTCAGCAACGTCATCCGCGAGCAGCGTGGCCTGGCCTACAGCGCCTACAGCTACTTCATGCCGATGCGCCAGGAAGGGCCGTTCGTCATGGGGCTGCAAACGCGCGGCGACCAGGCCGGCGAGGCAATCGCCCTGTTGCGCCAGACGCTGGATGAATTCATCGCCGAGGGTCCGAGCGACGAGGAACTCGAGGCCGCTCAGCGCAACCTGACGGGCGGTTTTCCGCTGCGCCTGGACAGCAATCGCGAGATCGTCGAATACCTGGCCATGATGGGTTTCTACCGCTTGCCGCTGGACTGGCTGGACCGCTACGTGGCGCGCGTGAGCGCCGTCACTGCGGAGCAGGTACAGGACGCCTTCGCGCGGCGCGTCGACCCCGAGCGGCTGGTGCTGATCCAGGTCGGTGGCGACCGGGCGGTCGGCGGTCAGTGAAGGTACATCGCAACGAGGTGCGCATCATCGCCGGACGCTGGCGCGGCCGGCGGCTGCGCTTTCCGGCCGATGCCGGCATCCGGCCGACGCCGGACCGGGTACGCGAGACGCTGTTCAACTGGCTGCAGGGCGTGATCGGCGGAGCGCGCTGTCTGGATCTGTTCGCCGGCAGTGGCGCGCTGGGCATCGAGGCCCTGTCGCGCGGCGCCGACAGTGTCGTGCTGGTCGAGCGCAATCCGCGGGTGGCGGGGTATCTGCGCGACACGCTGGCGTTGCTGGACACCGGCGCCGGTGAGGTGCAGCAGGCCGAGGCGACGGCGTTCCTGCGTCATGCCGGGCGGCGGTTCGACGTGGTGTTCCTGGACCCGCCGTTTCTTGAGGGTGCGCTGGCGCCACTGCTGGAGGCGCTGGCGTGCAGTGACCAGCTGGCGCCCGGCGCGCTGGTGTACATCGAGCACGCGGCGCGTTTCAGTCCGCCGCCGTTGCCAGCAGGTTTCGAGGTGCGCCGCAGCAAGCGCGCCGGGGAGGTCGGCTATCATTTGCTGGCGTGGCGCGCCGCGGCCTGACGACAGGCCCGCGCCGGCCGACGGCATCGACAACAACACCGGTCTGGGGGGCTTATGGCGACCGTGGTTTATCCGGGATCGTTCGATCCCATCACCAACGGGCACGCCGATCTGATCGAGCGGGCGTCGCGCCTGTTCGGGGAGGTCATCGTCGGCATTGCCCGCAACGTGAGCAAACAGCCGCTGTTCACGCTGGAAGAACGCCTGGAGCTGGTCAGCACGGTGACCGGCGGATTGCCGAACGTGCGTGTGATGCCGATCGATGGCCTGCTGGTCGATTTCGTCGCGGCCCAGGGGGCGCAGGTCATTCTGCGCGGCCTGCGCGCGGTGTCCGACTTCGAGTACGAGTTCCAGCTCGCCACGATGAACCGGCACCTGCGCCCGCAGGTGGAAACCATTTTCCTGACGCCCGCCGAACAGCATGCCTTCATTTCGTCCAGTCTGGTCAAGGAAGTGGCCCGGTTCGGCGGCGATGTCTCGGTGTTCGTTCACCCGCGGGTGGGTGAGGCCTTGCGTCGGCAGATCGCGGCCGGTCGCTGAGTGGCCGCCGTGCGTCGCCGGGTGTTGGGCACGCTGCTGCTGTGCCTGGTCGGCGGGGGGGCGGCCGTGGCGGACGGACCGCCGGAACTGGCCACCATCGAACGGCGTCTGGTCGAGGTTCAGGCCGACCAGAGCCTGACCGAAAGCGACCGCGCCGCCATCGAGGCGCAGCTGAAGGCGGCGCAGCGGCATGTGCAAAGCGCCGCCGAGCTGCAGGCACAGCGCGAGTCCCTGTCGAAATCCGTCGCGCGGGCGCCGCAGCGCATTGCCTCGCTGCGCAGCGAGCGCGTCACGGCGCCCGCGGTACCCCCGGATGCCGATCTGGCCAGGCTGGAAACGGTGTTGTCCGAGACACAGACGGCACTGGAGGCGGCGCTGGCCGAGTACGACGCACACGAGCGGCGCGTGCAGAGTCTTGCCCAGGCGCCGCTCGAACTGCAGGCCGAGCTGGCACGCCTTCGCAATGCACTGGCCGGGATCGACGGCGGGCTATCGCGGGACAGCGCCAATGCGAGCGCGTTGGCGGACGCGATGCGTCTGGCGCAGGCCGCCCAGGCCGCGGACCTGCGGGCCCAGATCGCGCTGGCGCAGGAGCGGCTGCGTACCGTCCAGGTGCGGCGCGAGTTGGCGTTTGCGCAGCGCGATCAGGCCGAGCGGCGCATCGGTGTCCTGCAGGACCAGGTCGCCGCGCTGTCGGTACGCCTGGGGGAGCTGCGGCAAGACCGGGCGCGCCAGGAGTTGGCCGATGCCGAAGCCGTGCTGCGGGGCGCTGCCACGGCACACCCGCTGGTTCGTGCCGCGGCGGCCGAGCAGGCGGCCCTGACCCGCGAGCTGGCGAAGGTGCTGCAGGCGGATGCCGAAAGCGGTCTCGTTATCGAGCAGGTGCGCGCTCGGCAGATCGAAATCGAGAATCTGCATCGCACCACCGAGGCGCAGCTGGAACTGGCCGGCTTGAGTGCACCGCTGGCCCAGGCACTGCACGATCGTCGCCTGCGCCTGCCGCGTCCGAGCGACATTCAGCGCGAGATCGCCGCGCGCAGCCGCGAGATCAGTCAGGCACGGCTGCGCCAGCTGGAACTGGACGAGCGGCGACGCACGTTTGGCTTGCCGTTTCAGCAGGCGGCCGAGCGCGTGCGCGCGCTCGATCCGGCTCCAGCCCCCGATCAGCAGGAGCAGCTGCGCCAGCGCCTGGGCGGCCTGCTGCGCGCGCAGGCCAGCCTCATGGCGCGCCTGGATGATGCCTACGCGCGACGTATCGCGTTGCTGGGCCAGATCAGCGTGCACCAGCAGCAGGTGCTGCAGGTTGCGCAGGCGTACGTGAATCTGCTCGACAGCCGCCTGCTGTGGACTGCCGACCTGCCGCCGCTTGGGACGTCCGGCGTGGCGACCTGGCGTGCCGGCCTGGGCGAGCTGATGCGCCCGCCGGTGCGACTGCCGACTGCCGACCTGCAACAGGCGCCGCGCCAGCAGCCGCTGCTGGTGCTCGGCATGGTCCTGTCGGTGGTCCTGTTCGCGCTGCGCCGGCGCCTGCAGTGGCTGCAGGCGCGGGACGTGCAGCGTCTGGCCGACGTCAACCGCAACCGTGGCTGGGTGACGTTGCTGGCGATCGTCTACACCGCCCTGCGCGCGGCGCCATGGTCACTGTTGCTGTACTGCGCCGGGCAACTGTTTTCGGCGAGCGCGGCGCGGGGCGCGGTGACCGCGGCCGGCATCGCGGCGTCGCAGGTGGCACCGGCGGTGTTCGTGCTGGCCTTTCTGCAGGATCTGGCGCGCGGCGGCGGGGTGTTGGAGGCGCACTATCAGTGGCAGTCCCAGGCGCGGCGGGCCTTGCGCCGGCACCTTGCGGTGCTGCGCCTGGTGGCGGTGCCGGCCAGCTTGCTGGTGATATATACCCAGGCCCTGGCGCAGACGGCGCTGCGCGGAACCGTGGGGCGCGCGGCGTTCGTGGTCGTGTCGCTGGCGCTTGCCAGCTTCGTGTGGCGATTGCTTCATCCCCAGCGCGGCGCGCTGGCCGGTTACCTGGCGCAGCGCCAGGACCGCCGACTGTGGCGGCATCGGCGTGTCTGGCATGTGCTGTTCACGGTGTTGCCGCTGGCCCCGGCAGTCCTGGCGGCGCTGGGTTTCTACTACGCCGGCGTGCAGCTGCAGCTGCGACTGGTGTACACCGCGGTCAGTCTGCTGGCGATCCTGCTGGTGTACTACCTGATCCTGCGCACGGTCGCGCTGGCGCAGCGCCGCATCAGTCTCCGGCAGGCGCTGGCCCGACAAAGCGGCGACACGGACCCGGCGCGGACGGCCGGCGAGCTGGACATCGAGGACATCGACGACCAGGCGCGCAGTCTGCTTGGCTTCTGTTTCACCCTGGCGCTGGCCGGCATGCTGCTGTGGGTATGGTCGGACCTGTTGCCGGCGCTGCGGGCGCTGGAGCACGTGGTGCTGTGGCACTACGGCGGTGCAGACGGCAATGCCGGGACGGTGACGCTGCTGACCTTGCTGCTGGCGCTGGTGGGCACGGTGGTGACCGTGCTGGCGGCGCGCAATCTGCCGGGCGTGCTGGAGATCGCGGTGTTCCAGCGCACACAGATGGACGCCGGCGCGCGCTATGCGGCGCTCACCACTTCGCGCTACATCATCGTCACGGTCGGCGTGCTGGTGGTGGTCAACCTGCTGGGTCTGGAATGGTCGAAGGCGCAGTGGCTGGTGGCGGCGCTTGGCGTGGGTGTCGGCTTTGGCCTGCAGGAGATCATCGCCAACTTCATTTCGGGTCTGATCATTCTCGGCGAGCGGCCGTTTCGCGTCGGCGATACGGTGACCGTGGGCAACGTCAGCGGCAGCGTTTCGCGCATCCGAATTCGCGCCACGACGATCACGGACTTCGAACGCAAGGAGCTGATCGTTCCCAACAAGACCTTCATCACCGAGCAGTTCGTCAACTGGACGCTGTCCGATCAGATTCTGCGCGTGACGGTGAAGGTGGGCGTCGCGTATGGCAGCGATACCCAGCGGGTATGCGAGATCCTGGCCGCCGCCGCCAACGCCAACGCGCGGGTGAGCGCCGAGCCGGCGCCGCAGATCCTGTTCCTGGCGTTCGGGGAGAGCTCGCTGGACTTCGAGTTGCGTATCTACGTACGCCGGTTGGAAGACCGGTTGGCGGTGACGCACGAGCTGCACATGGCCATCGACCAGGCGCTGCGCGCCGCCGGTATCGAAATTCCGTTTCCGCAGCGCGACCTGCACCTGCGCAGCGTCGACGCCCGTGCCGGACAGGCCCTGGCCGGCGGCGCGCCGCCGGCCTGAGACCCGCTCAGTCGCCGCGCAGGCTGCGTGCCG
>DQBD01000136.1:0-2397 GCA_003526065.1 Gammaproteobacteria bacterium
CCGGATCCGACGTCGGATCCGGCGCCGGGGCCGGTGCCGCCGGCTGCGGGCGCCCCGGCGCCACCGTCGTGGGGACACGCGGCTTCGAATGGTTGCCGCCCCCGGCGCTGCTGACCTCGGCCAGGTAGTCGGCCTCCTTGGGCGCCCGCTTGGCGGGCGCGCGCTGCACCAGGGTGATTTCCAGCGTTGGTGCCACGCTGGGCGGCGGCGGCTGCGGCAGACGCACGTGCAGGCCCAGCGCCAGCACCAGATGCACCGCCAGCGCATACAGCACGGTCACGGTCAGCCGCGCCCCCGGCGGCATGGGAGCGGCTGTACGCATGGACAGCGCCGCTGCGTCGCTCATGCCGCCGCGGTCAGCGCTCGGCCAGGCGCCGCTCGATGGCGTCGAACACCTGGCCGGCGATGTTCAGGCCGTACAGGGCGTCCAGCTCGCGGGCGCAGGTGGGACTGGTGACGTTGATCTCGGTGAGGTAGTCGCCGATCACGTCCAGACCGACGAACAGCAACCCTTTCTCGCGCAGCGTGGGACCGACCTGCGCGGCAATCCAGCGGTCGCGGTCGGTCAGCTCACGGCCCTCGCCGCGGCCACCGGCGGCCAGGTTGCCGCGCGTCTCGCCGGCCGCCGGGATGCGCGCCAGGGCGTGCGACACCGGCTCACCGTCGACCATCAGGATGCGCTTGTCGCCGTGCACGATGTCCGGAATGTAGCGCTGCGCCATGATCGGCCGCGCCTGGTGGCGCGTCAGCGTCTCGATCACCACACCGAGATTGGGATCACCCTCGCGCAGCCGGAACACCGACGCGCCGCCCATCATGTCCAGCGGTTTCAGGATGATGTCGCCGTGCTCGTCCAGGAAGGACCGGATGTGCCGGTCCGAACTGGTCACCAGGGTCGGCGGCGTGCACTGGCCGAACCAGGCCGTGTACAGCTTCTCGTTGACCTCGCGCAGCGCCTGCGGGCGGTTCACCACCAGCACGCCGGCATGCTCGGCCCGTTCGAGCAGGTAGGTGGTGTACAGGTACTCCTGATCGACCGGCGGGTCCTTGCGCATGAGGATGACGTCGAGCTCCGCCAACGGCCCGAACGCCTCGCCGCGAAAATTGAACCAGTGCTTCGGGTCGTCCTGCACCTCGACCAGGCGACGGCTGGCGAACACCCGCCCGTCGCGCATCAGCAGGTCGGACTGCTCCATGTAGTGCAGCTCGCAGCCGCGCCGCTGCGCCTCGAGCATCAGCGCCAGCGTGGTGTCCTTCTTCGGCTTGATGCCGGCGATGGGGTCCATGATGACCCCGACCCGATACTCAGCCATGGGCAGCCATCTCCCGCGCCGCCGCCAGCAGCGCCAGCCGCGCCACCACGCCGTAGGCGTAGAAGCGGTTCGGCGCCGCGTCCGGCGCCTGGCCGCAGTCCGGCGTGTTGCACGGCTCGACGAAGGCCAGCGGCTCGAAATGCATGCCCGGCGCGTTCAGGTTCTCGTCCGCGCCGCGACCGGTGTGCACGCGGTAGAAGCCGCCGACCACGTGCTGGTCGATCATGTACACCACCGGCTCGGCCACCGCCGGCGGGTCGCCGACCGTCTCGAAGGTGTACACGCCTTCCTGCATGATCACCTGGCGCACCGCCTGGCTGTCCTTGCTGGCCGCCATGCGCTTGCGCTCCTTGCGGTTCAGGTCGCGCACGTCATCGACACTGCGGGCGGTCATCACGCCCATGCCGTAGCTGCCGGCGTCGGCCTTGATGATGACGAACGGCTCGCGGTCGATGCCGTACTCACGGTACTTCAGGCGGATCGATTCGAGCAGCACCTCGACGTTGCCGGCCAGGCACTCCTCACCTTCGCGGGCCAGGAAATCCACCTCGCCGCACTGGCGGAAATAGGGGTCGATCAGCCATGGATCGAGCTCGATGCGCGCGCCGAACTCGCGCGCCACGTCACGGTAGTGGCCGAAGTGCACCGACTTGCGCCGCTGCGACCAGCCCAGCGCCAGCGCCGGCAGCACCGGTTGCGCCACGCCTTCCAGCACCGGCGGCCGGCCGGCCGACAGGTCGTTGTTGAGCAACACGAAACAGGGGTCGAAACCGGCCACGCCGACGCGCTCGCCGTGGCGCTGCAGGGGCTCCAGGCGCAGGCTGGCGCCGGACGGCAGCGACAGCGTCTGCGGCGCGCTCAACTCCGCCAGCAGCGAGCCGATGCGCACCTCGTAACCGGCGCTTTCCAGGATGCGCTTCAGGACCGCCACGCTCTCCAGGTAGAACTGGTTGCGGGTGTGGCTTTCCGGGATCAGCAACACGCCGCACGAGCGCGGACAGACGCGCTCGATGGCGTTCTGCATGGCCTGCACGCACAGCGGCAGCGAACGCTCGCCGAGGTTGTTGAAACCGGCCGGGAACAG
>DQBD01000136.1:2673-8578 GCA_003526065.1 Gammaproteobacteria bacterium
GGGGGCCTGGGTGGCGCGAAACTGGTCGCGGAACCACCCCTCGATGGCGACCTGCCGGTGCAGCAACTGCGCCTCGAGCTGCAACAACGGGCCGGTCAGGCTGGTCATCAGATGCGGCACCGGCGATGCGGCGGGCGAGACGTCGTTCATGGTGTCAGTGCGATCGCGGGACGGGCGGCTATTGAAGCACAGCGACGGCGACACCCGGCCTGCCTGAGATCAGCCCTTCGACACGCGCCGTCACCGCGCCCATCGGGCCGCTCGACTCACACCCAGGCCCGCCTCAACTGCGCGACGCCCCTTCCCGGCTGCGACCCGGCACCACCGCCTCCACCCACAGGCCTATCTCCACCGCCTGACGCGGCGGGATGCGGTAGAAGTCGGTGGCGCGCAGCGCGTTGCGGAACATGAACACATAGAACCGCTCGCGCAGGCGGTCCAGCCAATGCATGTCCGGCGGGACGATCAGCGTCTCGCGGCCAATGAAATACGTAATCTCGGTCGGATCAACCGTCAGCCCCTGGGTCGCGGCCGCCTCCATGGCGCGCGGCAGGTCGGGGTTCTCGGCGAACCCGTACCGCACGAACAGGCGGTAGAAACCCTGCTCCAAAGGCTCCACCAGCAGGCGCTCGTCGGGCGGCACACGCGGCGTGTCGCGGTTTTCCACCGTCAGCAGAATCACCCGCTCGTGCAGCGCGTGGGCATGGCGCAGGTGGTGCTGCAGGGCCGGCGGGGCACCCAGCTTCGGCGCCGTCATGAACACCGCCGCGCCCGGCACACGCGCCACCCGTTCTCGCGCCAGGCGCGAGAACAGCGTCGGCAGCGGCAGGGTCTCGGTGCGCAGCATGCCGATCAGGTTCTGCCGCCCCCACGCCCAGTTGCGCATCAGCGCATAGATGACCGCGCCGAACACCAGCACGATCCATCCGCCACGCGGAATGCGCAGCAGGTTGGCGGTAAAGAACGTGAGGTCCACCGTGAGGAAGGTCAGCGTGACCAGCGCCGCCGCATACGCCGGCCAGCGCGCGCGCCAGCGCAGGGCGAAATACAGCATGCCGGTGGTGATGACCATGGAGATGCTGATCGCCAGGCCGTACACGACCGCCAGAGCGCTGGACGAGCGGGTGGCCAGCACCACGATGATGCACGCGATGGCCAGCACCACATTCAGCGCCGGCAGGTAAACCTGCCCGGCCGTGGCGGCGGATGTCTGGATCACTTTCAGACGCGGCACCAGGCCCATCTGGATGGCCTGCCGGGTGATGGAAAACGCACCCGAAATCACCGCCTGCGACGCAATCACCGTGGCCGCGGTGGCCAGGGCGATCAGCGGGAACAGCAGCGGCCGCGGCGCCAGCTCGAAGAACGGCTGCACCACCGTGCCCGGATGGGTCAGGTAATGCGCGCCCTGCCCGAAGTACGACAACAGCAGCGACGGAAACACCAGGGCGAACCACGCCAGCACGATCGGCCGGCGCCCGAAGTGGCCCAGGTCCGCGTACAGCGCCTCCGCGCCGGTAACCACCAGAAACACCGCGCCCAACACCACCAGCGCCGTCATGCGCTGCTCCACCAGAAACTGGATGGCATAGCGTGGATCGACGGCCGCCAGCACCTGCGGCGCCTCGAGCACCGCGCGCGCGCCGAGCACGCCCATGGTCAGGAACCACACCGCGGTGATCGGCCCGAACAGCGCGCCGATTCCGGCCGTGCCGCGTTTTTGCAGCCTGAACAGGCCGATCAGAATGCCCACCGTGATGGGCACCACGGCCGGCGCCATTTGCGGCGCCGCCACCGTCAGCCCCTCGACGGCCGACAGCACCGAGATCGCCGGCGTGATGACGCCGTCGCACAACACCAGCGCCGCGCCGAGCACCGCCAGCGCCTGAATCACGCCCCCCAGGCGCTGGCCGCGCATGTGACGCTGGGGACGCAGCAGCGCCAGCAGCGCCAGCAGCCCGCCCTCGCCGCGGTTGTCGTGACGCAGCACCAGCATCTGATACTCGAACGTGATCAGCAGCGTCAGTGCCCAGAACATCAGCGACAGCACGCCGAGCACATTGTCCGGGGTCGGCTCGACGCCACGGCTGAAGCACTCGCGCAGGGCGTAGATGGGACTGGTGCCGATGTCGCCGTAAACGACGCCGAGTGCGCCGAGGCTCAGCAGGCCGAGCCGGCGCACGCCGGTTGCTCCGTGGGGTTGACTCATCAGGTGTCGTTCAGCTCGCGCTCAGGCGCAGGGCACCCCGGTGCCACCGAGGCCGCAATATCCGGCGGGATTCTTGGCCAGATACTGCTGGTGATAATCCTCGGCGTAGTAGAACGGCCCGGCCGCGGCGATTTCGGTGCTGATCGGCCCGTACCCGGCCCCCGCCAGGGCGGCGGCGTAGGCGGCGCGGGAAGCCTCGGCGGCGGCGTGCTGTGCGTCGCCGAAGGTGTAGATGGCGGAACGGTACTGGGTGCCGATGTCGTTGCCCTGGCGCATGCCCTGGGTGGGATCGTGACTCTCCCAGAACACGCGCAGCAGCGCCTCGTACCGGATCTGCGCCGGGTCGTACACCACCAGCACCACCTCGGTGTGGCCGGTGGCGCCGCTGCAGACTTCCTCGTAGGTCGGGTTCGGCGTGTGGCCGCCGGCGTAACCGACCGCCGTGGTCCATACCCCGGGCTGCTGCCAGAAGCGCCGCTCGGCGCCCCAGAAACAGCCCAGGCCGAACACCGCCTGCTGCAGCCCTACCGGGAAGGGGCCCTGCAGCGGATGTCCGAGCACCACGTGTCGGTCAGCGACCGGCATCGCGGTCGCGCGGCCGGGCAAGGCCTGCTCCGGCGTGGGTAGCTCCAGCGATTTGCCGAACAGACGCATGCATCCCCCCGCAGGCGTGAGAGCGAAATTATAGGCGCGCGGCCTGACCGGCCGCGCTCAAACCAGCGACGGCACGGCGTACAGATCGTGCGCGTCGGCGTCCTCGACGTCCACCAGCAGCACATCGCCGACCGCCACACCCTCGGCGTCGGACAGGTACACCACGCCGTCGATTTCCGGCGCGTCCGCATAACTGCGGGCGATGGCGCCGTCGTCGCCGATCTGGTCGACCAGCACCTCCAGGGTGCGGCCGATCTTGTCCTGCAAGCGCCGCGCGCTGATGGCGGCCTGTCGCTCCATGAAGCGGGCGAGCCGCTCCTGCTTCACCGCTTCCGGCACCGCGCCCGGCAGGGCGTTGGCCGCGGCACCGGCCACCGGCGAGTAGGGGAAGCAGCCGACGCGGTCCAGCTGCGCCTGGTCGAGGAACGCCAGCAGCGCCTCGAAATCGGCCTCGGTCTCGCCCGGAAAGCCGACGATGAAGGTGCTGCGAACGGTCAGATCCGGACACACCGCGCGCCAGCCGTGAATGCGCTCGAGCGTGTTCTCCACCGCCGCCGGCCGGCGCATGGCCTTCAGGATGGCCGGGCTGGCGTGCTGCAGCGGCACGTCGAGGTAGGGCAGCACCAGGCCGTCGGCCATCAGCGGAATCAGCGCGTCGACGTGGGGATAGGGGTAGACGTAATGCAGGCGCACCCAGGCGTCGAGCTGGCCCAGCTCGCGCGCCAGCGTCACAAGATCGCCTTTCAGCGGCCGGCCGCCATGAAAGCCGGTGCGGTACTTCACGTCCACGCCGTAGGCGCTGGTGTCCTGCGAGATCACCAGCAGCTCGCGCACGCCGGCGTCGACCAGGGCTTCCGCCTCGGTCAGCACGTCACCGATCGGACGGCTGACCAGGTCGCCGCGCATCGACGGAATGATGCAGAAGCTGCAACGGTGGTTGCAGCCCTCGGAAATCTTCAGGTACGCGTAGTGCGGCGGTGTCAGGCGCAGCCCCTGCGGCGGCAGCAGGTCGACGTAGGGGTCGTGCGCGCGCGGCGGCGGGGGCGGCAGGTGCCGCTGCACCGCGGTCACCACCTCGGCATAGGCATGCGGACCGGTGACCGCCAGTACCTGCGGGTGGTGCTCGAGAATCTCGCTGGCCTGCGCACCCAGGCACCCGGTGACGATGACCTTGCCGTTCTCGGCCAGCGCCTCGCCGATGGCATCCAGCGATTCGCGCTTGGCGTCGTCGATGAAACCACAGGTGTTGACCACCACCAGGTCGGCACCGGCGTAACTGTCCGACAGCGCATACCCGCCGCCACGCAGCTCGGTCATGATGCGTTCCGAGTCGACCAGCGCCTTGGGACAGCCAAGGCTGACGAAACCAATGGTGGGAAGCGACATGCAGCGGGGCCGTGGAAGGCCGGATGACGTGGGCGCAAGGGCGCGGATTCTAGCAGCATGCAACCGGCGCCGAACCCGAACCGCGCCGCCGACCGCCGGGCACTGCGCCACGCGCCGGTTTGAAACCCTGCCTTCAACTGGCGTAGGGTAGCCTCGACTGCCGTACCGACCGCACTGCTGCAAGGGGAACCGCCTACCCGGACCGCCGCATGCAGAACACGGACCCCGCCACCGGCCAGCCGCACCGGCTGACCGAACACGACGTCTACCTGTTCCGCGAGGGTTCCCACACCCGGCTGTACCAAAAACTTGGTGCCCACCCGTGCAGCGAGGGCGGTCGCCAGGGCGTGCACTTCGCGCTGTGGGCGCCCAACGCCGCGCGGGCGTCGGTGATCGGCGATTTCAACGACTGGAACCCGGACGCCCATCCGCTGCAGGCCCGCGACGACCAGTCCGGCATCTGGGAAGGTTTCGTCGCCGGCCCGACGGTCGGCGCTCATTACAAGTTCCACATCGTCTCGCGCTACCACGGCTACCGGGTGGACAAGGCCGACCCGTTCGCCGTGTGCAGCGAGGCGCCGCCACGCACCGCCTCGCGCGTGTGGTCGCTGGACTACGACTGGGGCGACGCCGACTGGATGGCGCGGCGCGCCCGCGCCAATGCGCTCGACGCGCCGATGGCGGTGTACGAGGTGCACCTGGGTTCGTGGCGGCGCACGGCGGAGGCGGGCGACCGCCCGCTGACCTACCGCGCGCTGGCACCGCTGCTGGCGGCCCACGTGCAGGCGCTCGGCTTCACCCACGTCGAACTGCTGCCGGTCATGGAGCACCCGTTCTACGGTTCCTGGGGCTACCAGACCACCGGCTATTTCGCGCCGACCGCCCGCTACGGCAGCCCGCAGGACCTGATGTACCTCATCGACCACCTGCACCGCGCCGGCATTGGCGTGATCCTGGACTGGGTGCCGTCGCACTTCCCGTCGGACGAGCACGGCCTGGCCTACTTCGACGGCACGCACCTGTTCGAGCACGCCGACCCGCGCCAGGGCTATCACCCGGAGTGGAACAGCGCCATCTTCAACTACGCCCGCGACGAAGTGCGGGCGTTTTTGCTGTCCAGCGCCCTGTTCTGGCTGGACCACTACCACGTCGATGGCCTGCGCGTGGACGCGGTGGCGTCCATGCTGTACCTGGACTATGCCCGCCGCGACGGCGAGTGGATCCCCAACCGCCACGGCGGGCGCGAGAACCTGGAGGCGATGACCTTCCTGCGCCGCCTGAACGAGGCCGTCTACCGCGACCATCCGGACGTGCAGACCTTCGCCGAGGAGTCCACCGCCTGGCCCATGGTGTCGCGCCCCAGCTACGCCGGCGGGCTGGGCTTCGGCCTCAAATGGAACATGGGCTGGATGCACGACACCCTGAAGTACTTCCAGCTCGACCCCATCCACCGCCGCCACCACCACGGCCAGGTCTCGTTCAGCATCTGGTACGCCTTCAGCGAGAACTTCATCCTGCCGCTCTCGCACGACGAGGTGGTGCACGGCAAGGGCGCCCTGATCGGCAAGATGCCCGGCGACGAGTGGCGGCAGTTCGCCAACCTGCGCCTGCTGTACGGCTACATGTGGGCGCATCCGGGCAAGAAGCTGCTGTTCA
>DQBD01000066.1 GCA_003526065.1 Gammaproteobacteria bacterium
CTGGTGGTGGTGACCCACAATCCGGAGTTGGCCGCCGCGCTCGACCGTCGGCTGGTGCTGGCAGACGGGCGTCTGGCCGGCTGAGAGGGTGGCGCTGACGGGCGGGTGTGTCGCAGTGCGCTGCGGAACCGTCGGCGACTGACGCATCCTGCCCGACCTGGCAACACTGCGTTGTCCAGTCGGTTCGACGGGAGGCGTGGCATGGGCGACATTCGAATCCGACGCTTGTTGGTGATTTCGCGTCGCCTGCTGGTGTTTGCGGTGCTTTCCTTGCTGGTGACGACGGCGCTGTTCGGCGCCACCTACACCTTCGAGGGGCGTCTGATGATTTCCTGGCTGGTGTTTCAGTGCGGGATCATCGGCGGCTTCGTCAGCATCCAGCAGCGGTTGCGCAAGATCGGTGACGAAGAGCTGGCCCTGTTGGCCGAGTCGTGGGCGACGGTCCTGGTCATCCCGGTGTACGGCGGCATTTTCGCGCTGCTGCTTTACGCCCTGTTTCTGGGCGGCCTGGTGCAGGGGCACCTGTTCCCGGCGTTTTACGTGCCGGCGTTCGGCGACCCGCCGACAACGGCCGACCTGGTGCGTTTCCTGACCACCGCGTACCCCTCACAGGGCGCGGACCTGGCGAAACTGGTGTTCTGGTCCTTCGTCGCCGGGTTTTCGGAGCGTTTTGTGCCGCAGATCATCCACAGCATCACCCAGCAGGACGCGCGCTAGCGGCGGCCGGCCGGTGTCCGCGACCGGTCTCGAAGCGGCCACCCAGAAGACTGGCGCGATCCTTGCTGCACTGTAAGGCGGTCGCGACGTAGCGACCGAAGGACCCTATCCGGCGACGCGCGGTTGCGTCGCTCACACGACAACGAAGTCGTACCTGCCGTGACGGTGGGTGCGGCTTTTTTTTTGCTTCCGAGAATCGGGTGGCTGTTATGGCTCAGGGTGGTAACCAAATGAAAAGGCGCGCATTTTTCTCTTATTTTGGGGTTGCGGCGGTGGCCGCGATGGCATTCGAGACACAGGCCGGGACAGTGGATGGCGCGCTGCAATCGCTGACCGACGCCATTGTCGACGGGCAGGTGAACCTGGGGGTGCGGTACCGCTACGAGCACGTCACGCAGGACCGGCCCGCCAGCATCCTGCATCACGCCAACGCACAAACAGTGCGCACGAACCTCGGTTGGCGCACCGGTCTGTTCCATGGCTTCTCGGCCTACGCCGAGGTTGAGAACGTGTCGGTGGTTGGCGACGAGGACTACAACAACACCTACAACGGCGAGGCAGCCTACCCGGTGGTGGCCGATCCGGACGGCACCGAGGTGAACCAGGCCTATCTGTCCTGGCAGGGCGTGGCCGGCAACCTGGCCCGCTACGGACGCCAGGTGATCGCTTACGACAATCACCGTTTCGTGGGCCATGTGGGCTGGCGGCAGAACCAGCAGACCTTCGACGGCTTCAGCTACCAGAACACCATGCTCGACGGCGTGACCGCCAGTTATGCCTACATCTACAACGCCAACCGCATTTTCGGCGAAGACACGCCGAACAAGGCGTTCGGCAACATCAGCGACTTTCAGCTCGACGGGCACCTGATCAACCTGCAGTGGACGCCGAACGCCACCACCACGCTGACCGGATACGCCTACCTGCTCGACTTCGACGATTTCGATGCTGAATCCACGGCCACCTACGGCCTGCGTGCCACCGGTGCCGTGCCGCTGCCGCAGCTGGGGATCGACGGGGCGGCGCTGCTGTATACCGCCGAGTACGCGCACCAGACCGACTATGCCGACAACGCCGGCGACTTCGGTCTCGGCTACGGTTTGGCCGAACTGGGCGTGCGCCTGTTCGGGGTGACGGCCAAGGCCGGTTACGAGCGGCTGGAGGGCGGCGAGATGGGCGGTACACGCGCCCTGCAGACGCCGCTGGCGACACTGCACGCCTTCAACGGCTGGACCGACCGCTTCCTGCGCACGCCGGCCGATGGCCTGGAGGACCGCTACGTGCTGGCGACCGGCGTGTTGCCGGGGTGCGGCATCAACTGGCTGGTGCGGTACGACGACTTCAGCGCCGAGGCCAGCAGTGAGGACTACGGCAGCGAATGGGGCGTGCAGCTGACCAAGACCTTCGCCAAGCACTACACCGTGGGGGTGAAGTACGCCGACTACGACACCGACGCGCCGGCGCTGCTTGCCGGTCGCGCGGATACCACGGACACGGCCAAGGGCTGGTTCTGGCTGCAGATGAGCCTGTGACCGTGCCGGGCATCTGACCCGGAAGGAAGACAGGCAACTGCCGCCACGGCCCCGTTGTGGGCCGTGGCGGCAGTTTCAGTAGTGCCGGCCTTCGTGCCGAAGCCGGCCAGGTTCAAATCGGGTTGCCGTCCGCGGACGGATTCAGGAGAAGGAAATGGATTGGCAGGACTTTCGTCGCAGCGGCCACTGGCCGACGTTGCTGGCGGCGTTTTTGTATTTCGATTTCAGTTTCATGGTGTGGGTGGTTCTGGGCCCGTTGTCGCTGTACATCGCGCAGGACATCGCGCTCGACGTGTCGCAGAAGTTCACCGTCGTGGCGATTCCGGTCCTGTTCGGCGCCCTGCTGCGGGTGCCGCTGGGCATGCTGGCGGATCACATCGGTCCCAAGCGGACCGGCCTGATGGCGCAGGTGCTGGTGATGGCCGCGCTGGCCTACGCCTGGCTGGTCGGGTTCGAGTCGCTCCTGGCCCTGGAGATATTCGGCGTGGTGCTGGGGCTCGCCGGCGCCAGTTTCGCGGTGGCGCTGCCACAGGCCTCGCGCTGGTACCCGCCCCGTTATCAGGGCATCGTGCTGGGCATTGCCGGGGCCGGCAACATGGGGGTGGTACTCGACTCCCTGCTGGTGCCCTGGGCGGCGGAGTTGTGGGGCTGGCGCGCGGTGTTCGGGCTGCTGCTGATTCCGATGGTCAGCGTGTTCGTGCTGTACCTGTGGATGGCCAAGGACGCGCCGGAACAGCGCACGCCGGTCTCGCTGGCCAACTACGCGGCCGTGTTGGGTGATCGCGACACCTGGTGGTTCATGTTTTTCTACTCGATCACGTTCGGTGGCTTCGTCGGCCTCGGGAATGCCCTGCCGCTGTACTTCACCACCTGGTACCACGTGTCCGGTGTCGCGGCCGGGATGATGGTGGCGCTGGTGGTGTTCGCCGGCTCCATGTTCCGCCCCGTCGGCGGCTGGATGGCGGACCGTGTCGGCGGTATCCGGGCGCTGCAGGTACTGTTCTGCGTGGTGGCGGCCAGTTATGTGGTGGTGGGCCTGCTGCCGCAGGGCCCGGCTCCGGTCCTCGGCACGGTCGCGGATGCCAAGGTGGCGGGCTGGGGAATAACCGAGTTGCCGGGCATTGCCTGGGCGGCCGTGGCGGTGTTTTTCGCCGGCGCCATGGCGCTGGGCATGGGCAACGGCTCGGTGTTCCAGCTGGTGCCGCTGCGTTTTCGGCGTGAAATCGGCGTGGTGACGGGCCTGGTCGGTGCCGCCGGCGGGGTAGGCGGGTTCTTCCTGGCCAAGACGCTGGGCTGGTCCAAGGCCGCTACCGGGGGGTTTGGCATGGGGTTCTTCGTGTTTGCCGCCCTGGCGCTGCTTGGCCTGGTCGGGCTGACCGCGGTCAAGACCCGCTGGCGCACCACGTGGGGTGCGGTTGCCGAGGCGCAGGTGTGACGGCGCCGTGAGCCGTGAACGCCTGAGCGTGGGCGTTGGTGTGGCCAGTGCGGCCGGCCGGCGCC
>DQBD01000093.1 GCA_003526065.1 Gammaproteobacteria bacterium
GGTGGTCATCGGCATGGCCAAGCCCCAAGCGCCCCCAACTGCCTTCCAGCCGCTGCTTGATCCAGCGCTTGCGGCGGGTGTCGACGATGTGCATGTATTCCGCACCAACCGTGCCGGTATAGACCGTGCGCACCAGATCGAGGATCTTCCGCAGCGGCAACCGCTCCTCCGCGAACAGCGAGCCGGTATTGAAAACCGTATCCATGTCGCCTTCGCCAAGGCCGTGAAAGCCGGGATCCAGATCGGAAACCGGTGGACGCTGCCACAGGCCCAGCGGATCAAGCCGGGCCACCTCATGCCCACGCACCCGATAGGCATTGATCAGTCGCAGTACCGCCGCCTGGCGCTGTGCCGCCGCGGCAACCAGCGCCTCATCCGCCCGGGCACCCGCGCCCGCCCCGCCCGTTGCCCGGCGTTGAACGTAGTGTGCGAAAGACCGCTGGATCGGGCCATGCGGAACATCCCGCCCCTGCCCGGCCGCCTCGCTCAAGCCCTGGAAATAAGCGCGCCAACGGGGATCGGTGATGCTGTCGGGATTGCGCAGGAATTCCTCGTAATAGCTTTCAATGAACGCGGCGTTTCCGCCGTAAAGCGGCGTGCTGCGGTACTTATCCCGCAAGTCATGGCTCATGGTGGTCACTCGCAAAGGGAGATGGAAGAAAAAACAGCAGGAAATGGCCGGAAGCAGGCGACCGAAGCGTCGAACGGGCGGGAGGAACTGAAACGAAGAAATGGAACCGGGCGTCGAAGAGGCGGAGCAGGGCGGGGTGATTCGGAAAACGGCGCAATCCCCCTTCGGGGATGGGCGTGGCCTTTCTCAAGGCACGTCGCCGCTTCCGCACAGGGACACTGGATCGCAAACGACTGGACTCCGGCAAAACGCGCGGCATGAAACGTCCTCATGGACCCGCTCGAAATCCACCCGGCAGGTGGGCACACAGCTCGATACCGATGAAGCTGCGCGCAGCGGGTGCTTGGCTCCCGTAAAACGGAGCCAAATTCTAACGTATTTCGGCGGCGTCGTGCACCGCTGACGCTATCGCGACCGGCCCGTTCCGCTCCGAAAATCCGCCATACCCGCAGCGGACACGACATCGCCCGCCATCATGCAGTCCGGATCGGCACCGTTGCGGCCCGAGGCGACGTCGGGATCGGTAGGCCCGGTTTACACCTGCCCTTCAGGATGTGATCGTCCCCAGATAGCGGGACAGCAACTCCCGATCTGCCTCGCCAAGGTCGAGAAACTGCACCCCGATCAGATGGCAGCCATCACGCGACGGCTGATCACAGCGCACCACACGCCCCAACGTCCGAATGCCGATACCCGCGCCGGGCAACAGAAAGCGCAAATCCAGCAAACTGCCACGCACCAGCATGTGATCATTTCGAAAGATCATCCCATCCTGAGTCAACTCGACCGTTCGCCACAGATTCTCTCCGTCGCCGAGTTCGCGCAGCATCAGCGCTTCCAGAAGCCGACTGACATGCCGACCCATCACCTGCACATAGGCCGAGGTCGCCGGCGCCTCCTGCTCGGCAAGGACGCGCCAGGCATCCAGCTCGCGCCGGATGAGATTGAACTCGGTCGACAGAAACAATAGGTCGCTCTGCGTAGCCAGGAATTCGGGCGCCGCGCTCAAGGCTTCGTCGACGACGGCGAAACGCAACGGCACCAGCAGGCTACTCGGGGCGACCATGGCGTCACCCGCTTGCGGGCATCGCTTGGACGTCCGGCTGTCCGGAGTATGCCCGACCGCTTCGGGAACAGCGGCCGGAGCTTTTCCGACAGAATGGGCTTGATCAGACTGACGCATATCCATAATCTCCCGGCGCCAGCCTCCTTGATTCAAGGAATTCCCTGTCGCCTCTGACTACCTATCGTCCGTCCGAATAAGCTCTTGATCCTTACCGGCCATCACCCTGACGAATGGCATCTCCAGAACGATCAAAGTCCTTCAGGCAACGCAGCCTCATAGCGGCGCAAGCGGGATTTCAGACTGTCCGGAACCGGGACGGGCCGTTGACTCCGGAAATCGAACCACACCATGACGCTGCGCGACGTCGCCACCAGTGCACCATCGCCTTGCACGATGATCTGTTCCATGGTCATGCTGGTCCGGCCCACCCGGGACGTGCGACTCAAAATCGTGATGTCGCCCGGATAGTGCAGTTGACGCTTGAAGCTGCACTGCGTGTCGGCGAGGATCACATTTTCGCCGTTCGCCCCAACCGGGTGGTCATAGGCTTCCTGGGCATAGGCAACCCGGCCACTTTCGAAATAACGTAGGAAGTTGACGTTGTTGACATGCCCATAGGCGTCCATGTCACCCCAACGCACCGCCATCGGAAACCGATGAACAAAAACCGCGGCATAATCGGTCATCTCAGACATTTTTTTGTGCTCCACGAGAAAGGCGAGCCGCTATTCTACGTTCCCCTGTCGAAGGTGGGCACATGATCCGGCGCGGCCGCCAGACAGTGCCCGAGGGATTCACTCAGGCCGATGGCCACGTGTTAATCGCCATCCGACTGACCCGCTTGGCGCAACTGTTTCACAGCCTCGACCCGGCACCCTTCCGGGAAAAGGATCTCGACCCCGCGGCCGAGACCTATCTGGTCGAGTCAGCCGAGGAAATCGGCGCCGATTCGCCCATTGCCCTGGTATTCGAGTTGCCCGAGGCGGAAATTCCGACGGCCGCCCCGCTGCTGCCCGAAGCCATATCTCACTATTTCATCGCGCGCGCCGTGAGCAGTCGCCGTGAGCTGAACCGCCTGCTGCGCGAAGGCCGCGCCGCGCTGGTCATCGGCCTCGCCTTCCTGGGCCTGTGTCTGGTCGCCAGCGAGGTAATGAGCCAATGGGGCACGCCGTTGACGGCCCGCTTTCTGGGTGAAGGCCTGCTGATCGTCGGATGGGTAGCGCTATGGCGACCGCTGGAGATCTTTCTCTATGCCTGGTGGCCGTTGTATCGGCGCATCCGCGTGCATCGCCGACTCGCCAAAGCGCCGGTATGGATTCGCGCCACGCCGCCGGGCGCTTTGTCGAAACCCGGATCCAGCGGCTAAGATGAGCCGCGTCGTCCCCCGAGCCGAGCCGTCACCATGCCTGCCGCCCTTCTCGAAGTCCGCGAACTGATCAAGGACTATGGCGCCAAGCGCGCGGTCGATGGCGTGAGTTTCAGCGTCCCCGAAGGGCGCTGCTTCGGCCTGCTGGGTCCCAACGGCGCCGGCAAGACCACCACGGTGGAAATCCTCGAGGGCATCACGACGCCCAGCAGCGGCGAGATCCGGTTTCGCGGCGCGCCGGTGGATCGCGATTACCCCGAGCAGATCGGCCTCATGTTCCAGAGCACCGCGCTGCAGGATTTCCTGACCGTGCGCGAGGCGCTGGAGACCTTCGGCCATCTCTACCGCCGCCGTACCGAATTCGATGAATTGGTGCGGCGCTGCGCCCTCGGCGATTTCCTCGATCAATATGCCAACACCCTCTCCGGTGGCCAACGCCAGCGCGTCCTGCTCGCCATCGCGCTGGCCAATCGCCCAGCGCTGCTGTTCCTGGACGAGCCGACCACCGGGCTCGATCCACAGGCGCGCCGACGCTTCTGGGCCTTGATCCGCGAAATCAAGACGGCCGGCAGCACGATTGTACTGACCACGCATTACCTCGAAGAGGCCCACGCCCTGTGCGACGAAATCGCGATCATGGACCATGGGCGCATCATCGCCCAGGGACGTCCGGCGACGCTCCTGGCGGACCACTTCGATGAGTCGATTCTGATCTTGCCGCCCGACCAGGCGCCTGCCCTGGCCCGCGCGGGTCTCACCACCCAGGAAACCCTGCACGGTCTGGAGCTCGCAACCCACACCGTCAACGAGACGCTGCGCCGGTTGCTGGATGCCGATGCCGACCTCTCCGGTCTGCGCGTCCGCACCCCAACCCTGGAAGATCTCTTTCTCGAACTCACCGGCCAGGAGCTGCGCGGATGAATGGACTGGTTCGCTTCTGGTTTGTGTGGAAGGCGCGCAACCGCGAATTCCTGCGCGACCGGGCCTCATTGGCCTGGAACATTCTTCTGCCGTTGCTGATCGTGTTCGGGTTTGCCTTCGCCTACACCGGCGACGGTCCCGCCCAGTATCGCGTCGGGCTCTATGGCGCCGCAGCCGCCGAAAGTGATCCGCTGGGGGACCTGCCGCATATCCGCCGCGTGCCGGTCATGGATCTGGACACGGCCATCGTCAAGGTCGAGCGTCATCAACTGGATCTGCTGCTCGATGTCCCGAACCATCGCTACTGGGTCAACCAGGATTCCCCCCACGGCGCAATCCTGGCGCGTGCTCTGGAGTCCGTACATCAGCCGCCACCGGTGCGTCAGCAGGTCAGTGGCCAGGCGATTCGCTATGCCCACTGGCTGCTGCCCGGAATCCTGTCCATGAACATGATGTTCAGTTGCCTGTTCGGGGTGGGATATGTGGTGGTGCGCTACCGCAAGAACGGGGTGCTCAAACGATTCAAAGCCACGCCGCTCACGGCCTTCGAGTTTCTCGCCGCCCAGCTGCTTTCCCGCCTCTGGCTCACGCTCGGCATCACCAGCAGTGTGTTCGTGCTGGCCTGGACGCTGCTGGATGTTCCGGTACGCGGCAGTCCACTCCTGCTGTTCGCAGTCTTTGCCTGCGGCGCGATTGCCCTGATCAGCCTCGGGTTGATCGTGGCCGCGCGGCTGTCCAGTCAGGAGCTGGCTGATGGCCTGCTCAACCTCATCACCTGGCCGATGATGTTCCTGTCGGGCGTCTGGTTTTCCAACGAGGGGCTGCATCCCTGGCTGCGGCGCGCTGCGGAGCTATTGCCATTGACCCATGTGACCGAAGCGGCCCGGGCCATCATGTTCGACCGGGCGGGTTTCGCGGATGTGGCGCCGCATCTGGCCATCCTGCTGGCCATGGCAACGGTATTCCTGGCGATCGGGGCGCGGAGTTTCCGCTGGGATTGAACCGGACTCAATCGTCCTGTTCGTCTCGCCACGGGTGACGCGGCGGGGGAATGAGTGGCGGCTTATGAGCCCGGCGGCGAATCCAGTTCAATCCCTTGAGCACAGCCCTGCGCCGGATGATGGCGCCTTCCAGGCGATACTTTCCCGGAAAATCCATCACCATGATGCCCGCCAGAATGGTGAGTACGCCCTGGCCCGGCAACGCGAGCATGGCGGTGCCCGACAACACCATGATCAAGCCCAGCAGATTCTTCCCCAGCACCAGCGCCACATGCAGTGCCCAATGCCGTTCGCGCCGAGCCAGGGGATGGCGGTGTCCCTGGAGGAAATAATCCGGCGGCATCTGAATGATCAGCCACGGTAGCAGCAGCGTGCTGGCGACCATGACCGCGGCGGTCAAAGGCAGCACCCACCAGACCTCGCGCGCGTTTTGGAAGAGCAGATCGGCAGCAGCCAGAACGTCCGACATGGGGCCTGATGATGAGATCGCGATCGATCCGGGGTGGACCGCTGGCCATTGTAGGCGCCTGCCGGAGCCGACGCTACCGGATCAAACGGTCCGCGCATTCCCACTCGTCCATCGTCCATTCGGACGCGATGTTCTGGCCGCAAGGCGCCCGATCACCGGACGCCCTGCAGGTCACTGATCAGTGCGTCTGCGCTGCGGCGGCGTCCTTCATCACCGTGGCCACCAGATTGTAGGTCTTCGCCCAGGCCTGCTTGGTTTCGGGCGTGAAGGCCGGACCCAGTCCGGTTTCCAGGGTCCAGAGCAAAGCCGCACCGACGGTATCGTAGTGCGCATCCTGAACCCCGTAACCCACATGGCGGCGACCCAGGTCCTGAACGGCCGGAATGATGGTTTCCGGTTGCGTCAACCCGCCCACGGCCGTGCCGATCATGGCCATGAGCTTTTGTCCCTGCATCTTCATGTCGCCCTTGAACAGCGGCTTGAGCGAGGGATCCATTTCGAACAGCTTGCCGTAGAACAGCTCCGCGGCCTGTTCCTTGATTGGCACGACCTGGGCCCAGGTCGATTGCACCAGCTTGATTTCCTCGGGGGTCATTTCATTTCTCTCCGTCTATCATCCAACGATTCAACCAGTCGTACCATGTAGTCCACGGCTGCCCGCACCTCGTCGTCGGACAGATCGGGGTTGCCGCCACGGGCCGGCATCTCGGTCCATTCCGAGCTCGAATACCCGCCAAGGGCGTGGTCGTACAACGCGGCGCGGGACTGGCCCAGGCGCGGCGCCCAGGCTTCGGCATCCTTGACCTGAGGGGCATCGGCCAGCGGATTGCCGTGGCAATCCTGGCAGGTTCCCAGCCAGACGGTGCGCCCCTGCACCAGCCGCGGCTCGCCGAATTCGGGATAGCGGGACGACGCCGCCGCCAGGGCGCACGCCGACACGAACGTCAGCATACTCCCCAACACCAGTGCCGCTGGTCTGCGGCTGTTCAGCATCGTCCGGCTCACATCGGGATCCGGATCACGACGCCGCCCATAGTTTCACCCATCTTGAAGTCGCGGCGCGGGCTGTCCTTGTGGTCGTTGTGACAGCTGATGCAGGCCTTGGCCACCGCCTTGTCGGGGTAGATGGCGGTGAAATATTTGGTGCCACCCAGCGTTTCTTCCTTGTAGAACGGCGCCCCGCTCTTGTTGATGGCTTCCAGCCCTTCCTTTTCCACGTCGGTCTTGGGTGCGTTCTGTTTGTTCACCGGCCACAGCGACAGCAGGGAATAGCTGAAATTCGCGCCTTTCTCGGCCACCATTTCCGAGCCGTAGCGGAACATCTGCGCGGGCAGGACGAGCGCCTTGTCATCTTTCCAGTGTTCGCTGGCGGTGATCACCTTTTCCTGATTCTGCAGACGATTGACGATCAGCCGGGTATAGACGGTTCGATCGGCTTCCATCACGGCATGCAGCGCGTCGGCGATTTCCTTGTAACCCCAGGCCGCGGCCTGGACAACGGCGGTGGATGAAAGTGCCATCAGCGTCATCCCGACGATGGCAGGGACAGTGAATCGCTTGAAACGAGTCATCGCGTGGTCTCCTTGATCTTGAGGTGTGAAAAGAAGATGGGCAGGATCATTCCGCGGCCTCCCGGGCCTCGCGGCGCGATTGTTCGGCGCGCCGCTCCGCCTCCAGCGCCATGTCGATACTCTCGACGTGGCCGAGCGGGCGGCCGGCAAAGTTGCGGGCAACCAGGGCCGGATCGGCCAGCGCATCGATCGCGAACGCCAATCCGTGGCAACTCAGGCACACTGGCCGGATCATCTTTTCGTTCGGCCGCAGGGTGTCGTTCTGGTTGTGCTGCACCAGCACGCGCTTGATGTCGTCCTGGTAATGCTCGACCCGCGGCAAGTGGCATGTGGCGCAGGTCACCCCGCTTCCCGCCGGCAGTTCGCCGGCCTGCTCACGCTGCCACAGCCGGTGATGCGGCGAACCTTCATAGGCCAGGCTGTGCGTATCGCTATGGCAACCCAGACAGGACTCGACCTGGGCCACTTTCGTGTCGAAGCCATGGGCACCGTGGCAGGATGTGCATTCCAGCGCCACGTCGGCCGCATCCTCCCGCATCGGCAGACGCGCTTGCCCCGGGGTCATGGCGGACAGCCCGACAGCCAGACGCATGCCGTGGCGGCCGGCCAGGAAGCCCTTCACTTCGGCAGCGTGGCAGTCGCGGCACACCGCCTCATCCGGCTTTTCGATCCACACCGCCTCGCTCGTGGCCGGCACATGGCAGCCGCTGCAATTGACGCCGGATCGGGCATGCGCCGAGGCCAGCCAGTCCGCCTCGATCGCCGGATCGGCGCCGAGCGCCATGCCGTGATCTGCATCGGCTGCGCCCAAGGGCTGCAGACTCACCCGCTCGAACGGAAAATCGCTCAGCTCCTCGATCAGATCGCGGAAATCGCGTGCCGGCACGCGAGGCGCGTCCGCAATCTCCGGCTCCCCCGCATGCTTGATCAGGAAATCCTCATAGAGCGCGCGGTTGTCGTGAAAGTTGTGGCAGCCGCTCGATGCACAGGTTTCGAAGCCCATGCCCTGATGCGACGGGCGCTCTTTGCCGACTTCGGCGTGACAGGTCACGCAGAAATCCACGGGTTGCGTGTCCCCGGCGGCATGCGTCAGTTCAGGACGATGCTCCACATGGCAGGTCACGCATTCGGCGGCGTTGAGTCGCGCCGCCCGGTCGGCATTGCGCGGGTCGGTAAACTTGCTGCGCGGATGGCTGTCCCGCGCCTGCTTGAGTTCGGCGCCGTGGCAGTCCATGCAGCGCGCCTGCATCGCCTCGCGGTCGGCAAAAGCCCCGGTGTGGCAGGTATCGCACGCCAGTTCGATCTGGTAGTGCCCATGACTCGTGGGTCCGGGCAACAACAGCCCTCGCGAGGCGGTTCGCCAGGCTTGGTCGGAATCGCCCCGCAGACTGAGGCCGGCCCAGAGCAGCCCGGCCAGGCTCGCCGTGAGCAGCAGCCAGACAATCCACAATCGGCGGCGGGATGCGACAGCCATCCGATCAGTACCAGTAGAACTTGAGAATGTGGAACACCAGAAGCACCGGCAATGGCCAGAGCGCCGCGATGTGCAGGTTGGTCGTCAGGCGGCGCAGCCGGCGCCCGGACCGGACCGCCACCGCATGCTCGCGCCCGATGGTCATGCCGGCCAGACCGCCGGCCACGGTCAGGCCGATGAGCGTGAGGGCAAGCGCGGCGTTCAGGCCATGCCCGAGCCGGCCGCCGGTATGCAGCAGCAACACCGCGAGCGCCGCTGCGCCCAACACCACGTGCACCAGCCGCCAGGCCGCGAAATCACCGAATCGCACCGCCTTGACACGCTTGCGCAGCCCCAGCAGCCCCAGCAGGACCATGAAGCCCAGCAGCGAAAAGCCCGAAACCTGCTTGTAGAAGGCATCTCGCCACAACTGATCCCAACGCCAGGACCATTCGGCCGAATCGGGAAAAGAGATCGGCACGGCACTCATGAGAACGATCAACGCCACCGTCAAGGTCGCCACGGTTACCAGGGCGCCGGCGCGTGGCACGGCTTGACGCTGCGGCGCACCGCCAACCAGTTCCTGCACCAGCGGACGGCAGGAGCCACAGACGGTGGATGCACCGGTTTCGGCCGACAGAGCCTCGGCCGTGCGGCATCCGGCCTGCATCGCGTTGCTCAAGGTGCCGCGCGTCACGCCCATGCAGTTGCAGACGGTCGCGGTAGCCGGCCACTGCGCGACGTGATCCCGCTCCTGTTCGGGCCAGGGCGATCCCGTTCGCCGAAATCGCTCGCGCTGCCACGGCCAGATCCGCCGCTGCCGCAGCAGGGCCTCCTGGATCGAGGCGAGTTCCGACCACGGCCCTACGGCCAAGGCGCCGATCAGGCGTCCGCGACGGATCACCAGTTTCCGATAGTCGCCCGTTTCATTGCGATAAACGGCTTCACGTGCCGCGTCGAGCGATTGCTCCGCACCGGCCTCTCCCATGCTGAACACGGGCGTGGACAGCACCTTCAACCGGGTGGACGCCACCGACCCCGGATAGCGCGACTGGCCGCCCGCCAGGGCATGCGCCGCGACACCGGCCTGCTCGAATCCAGGCGCGACCAGCCCGTAGACCACCCCGCGATGTTCGGCGCACTCACCCACCGCGTAGATCTGCGGATCAGCGGTCCGCATCGCATCATCGACCTTGATGCCACGCCCCACGGCGATTCCGGCATCCAGAGCCAACTGGATGTTGGGGCGAATGCCGGTTGCCACGACCACCGTATCGCACGCGATGATCGCGCCGCTGCGCAAGCGAATGCCGGTGACCTGCCGGTCCCCCAGGATCGCCATCACACCGTCGCCGAGGCAGATACGAATCCCCAGGGTCTCGACCCGGGCCTTCAGCACTGCCGAGCCCTCGGCATCGAGCTGGCGCGGCATCAGCCGGTCGTTGTGTTCGACCACCCACACCTCGGTATGGTGGCGCGCCATGGCCCGTGCCGATTCCAGACCCAGCAGCCCGCCGCCCAGCACAACAGTGCGGCGGCTGCGAACACGGCGGGCGAGCAACCGCTGCGCGTCATCCATGTCCCGAAAGGTGAACACCCCGGACCGGCCGGTTCCCGGAATATCGGGAATATGCGGCCGCGACCCCGTCGCCAGAATCAGTTCGGCATAGGGGTGCACCCCCCCTTGCGCATCGGTGACCGTGCGGGCGATTCGGTCGATCCGGGTGACGGTGCAGCCCAGATGAACCCGAGTCAGGGGATCCTCGGGCAGCCGGAGGTCGGTCCCCAGTTGCGACCAAGGCAGTTCGCCGGCCAATGCAGAGGACAGGCGAATGCGGTTATAGGGTTGCCAGGTCTCGGCTCCGAACACCACCAACGGCCGATTCGGCAGCCGCCGGCGGATTTCCTGGGCAACCCGAACGCCCACCGGACCGGCGCCCACGACCATAGCGACCCCTTCAGTCGGCATCGATGAAGTTCTCTCGGGCTGCATGACCTGCATCCTGTCCTGCTCGGGTATCCACAAAAAAAGGCCCAACGCCGCCCTTTCGGGCAGCGCTGGACCTCGTTGTCCAAATCGGTGTGCGCCCGCCCAGCCACCGATGGCGGGAACGCGCGAACTTATGAGGCGCCGTTACCTCACCAGGACGATTTGCAAACCGTGTGCCAGTCCTCTCATCTCCCGTACAAACGCATTTCGGGCGTTGTCCCGCTTCCCGGGCGGGGCCACCGCGGTGCACAGCGGTTCTCAGCGCACCACAACCATGCCCCAACCCAGCACGCTCGCGGGCTTGCAACCGCGAATCGGCCAGCGTCCTGCGGCGCAATGGCGATTGCGCGGATGGACGCCCCGGCCCCGGCGCGCTAGCCTACAGCGACCCGAAATCGCCAGCGCCGCCCAGCAGCGCCTCCGGTCTCCAACCATCGCCCGCTTTGCTTTCCGACGGCATTCATGAATCCAGCGCGCCCCAAGCCTTCCGCACCGCCCCTCGATCGCCATACGCCGATGATGCAGCAGTACCTGCGCATCAAGGCCGAGCACCCGGATCATCTCCTGTTCTATCGCATGGGGGACTTCTACGAGCTCTTCTTCGAGGATGCCCGGCGCGGGGCGGCCTTGCTCGATCTCACCCTCACCCAGCGCGGCGAATCGGCAGGCCTGCCCATCCCCATGGCCGGCGTACCGCACCACACCCTGGAAAGCTATCTCGCGCGGCTCCTGCGACTCGGCGAGTCGGCGGTGATCTGCGAGCAGGTGGGCACGCCCACGCCCGGCAAGGGGCCGGTCGAGCGTAGTGTCAGCCGCATCGTCACCCCCGGCACCGTCACCGACGAAGGCCTGCTCGAGTCGAGTCGAGACAACCTGCTGGTGGGGATCCACCAAATCGGCAAACGCTGCGCCCTGGCTTGGCTGGATCTGTCCGGCGGGCGGTTCTGTATCCTTGAAACCCCGCACGAGGCGGACTGGCTGGCGGAGCTGGAGCGGCTGCAACCGGCCGAACTTCTGATCCCCGAGGACTTCGTCCCACCGGCGCCCTGGGCCACGCATCGCGCCCTGCGCCGCCGGCCGGTCTGGCATTTCGATTCGGCCAGCGCGCGCACTCAGCTCTGCCGCCAGTTCCAGACCCATGACCTCGGCGGCTTCGGCGCCGAGGAACTCGAGGCCGGCATCGCCGCTGCAGGTGCGCTGCTCAGTTACGTCGAGGACACCCAGCGCGGCGCGCTGCCGCACCTGCGTGCACTCCATGTCGAGCAGCCCGAGGACAGTCTGCTGCTGGATGCAGCCACGCGGCGCAATCTGGAACTCGAGACCAATCTACGCGGCGGCAGCGACCACACGCTGGCCGCCGTGCTGGATCGCACCCAAACCCCCATGGGGAGCCGTCTGCTGCGCCGCTGGATGCAGCGGCCATTGCGGGATCAGACCGCGCTGCGCCGCCGTTACCAGGCGGTCACCACGCTGCGGGACGCGGCGGTCCGGCAGACGCTGCAGCCGCTGTTGCGAGGCGTCGGCGATCTGGAGCGCATCCTCACCCGTATCGCGCTGGCAACTGCGCGGCCGCGCGATCTGACCACGCTGCGCGGCGGCCTGGCGCGGCTGCCGGAGGTACGCGCACTGCTTGCCGAGCTGGACAGTCCGCTTCTCGATCAGCTGCACACGCAGTTGCATGATCACACGGCGATTCATGAACGGCTGCAGCGGGCGCTGGTCGTGGAACCCCCGGCCCTGCTGCGCGACGGCGGGGTGATCGCGCCCGGCTTCGACGCCGAACTCGACCGTCTGCGCACCCTGTCGGAAAACGCCGACGGCTTTCTGCTCGACCTCGAACGGCGCGAGCGCGAACGCACCGGCGTCGCCACGCTGAAAGTGGGTTACAACCGGGTGCATGGCTACTACATCGAGCTTGGCCGCAGCCACGCCGAGCGTATCCCGCCCGAGTACACGCGACGCCAGACGCTCAAGGGTGCCGAGCGCTACATCACCGAGGAGCTGAAACGCTTCGAGGACCAGGTGCTGGGCGCCCGTGAACGGGCCCTGATGCGGGAAAAGGCGCTGTTCGAGACCTTGCTCACGGAGCTCGCTGGCGAGCTGCCCACACTCCAGGAAACCGTGACCGCGCTGGCCACGCTGGATGTGCTCGCCTGTCTGGCCGAACGGGCGCTCAGCCTCGACTGGAGCGAGCCTGAGCTCATCGATGAGGCGCGCATCGAAATCGACGCCGGCCGCCACCCCGTGGTCGAACAGGCGCTGGACGGGCCCTTCGTCCCCAACGACCTGCGCCTGGACCCAAACCAGCGACTACTGGTCATCACCGGTCCGAACATGGGCGGCAAATCGACCTACATGCGCCAGGTCGCGCTGATCGTGCTGCTCGCCCACATGGGCAGCCACGTGCCGGCCCGCGCCGCCCGTCTCGGGCCGGTAGACCGGATCTTCACCCGCATCGGCGCCGCCGATGAACTGGCCTCGGGCCGCTCCACGTTCATGGTTGAGATGACCGAAACAGCCAATATCCTGCACCATGCCACGGCCCGCAGTCTGGTGCTGATGGACGAGATCGGGCGCGGCACCGGCACCTACGACGGCCTCGCCCTGGCGCGCGCCTGCGCCGAGGATCTGGCTACGCGCATCGGCGCTTTCACCCTGTTCGCCACGCACTACTTCGAGCTGACCGATCTGGCCCAGAATCTCACCGGCGTGGCCAACGTGCATCTGGAAGTTGCCGAGCATGGCGAGTCGCTGATCTTCCTGCACAGCGTGCGCGAAGGCCCTGCCAGCCGCAGCTATGGCCTGCAGGTCGCCGCACTGGCCGGCGTTCCCCGATCGGTGGTCATGGCCGCGCGGCGCCATCTGGACGCGCTCGAAACACAGTCCCCCATGCCGCTGCCTGCCGAGATGCCCCCTCAGCTGCCGCTATTCAGCACCGCCGAATCGGAAGTTTCGCGGACCTTGCGCACCCTCGACCCCGATCAGCTCAGCCCGCGCGAGGCGCTGGATCTGCTCTACCGGCTGCGGGAGCGCCTGGACACCGAATCCTGATCCCCAACGGGGCGGGCCTGATTCGACAGCCCAGCAGGCTTTTACACCGCCCCCGCCAGCCATCATCCCCATGGCTCGCGATCGCCGTCCCGGCGCGGTGCGAACCCGGTACACAAGGGGCGTCATCACGCATCCGGGAGACGCGCTGCCCGCCGGCGGCCTTGTCCGGCACGCGACCCATGAGACCTCATCAGGCTCCTGTCGGACAATGGCCGATCAAACCTGACGGAGTGCCTCGATCAGGCCGCACGAGCCAGCGCCGGACTAGCCCTTCACCGGACCGATCCAGACCTGCTGCGCGTTGACGAACTCATGAATGCCATGCGCGCCCAATTCGCGCCCCACACCGGAACGCTTGATGCCCCCGCTGGGCAGACGCGGATCGGTCTTGACGATGCCATTGACGGACACCTGGCCGGTCTCCATGCGCCGCGCCAGCGCCTCGCCGCGCTCGGTGCGGGTCCAGACACTGCCCGCCAGACCGTAATCGCTGTCATTGGCCATCGCGAGCGCCTGCTCCGCATCATCCGCCTTCATCACCACCGCCACCGGGCCGAAGGTTTCCTCGCAACTCGCCGCCATGCCCGGCGTGACATCCACCAGCAGGGTCACCGGATAGAAAAATCCATCGCCCTCGGGCATCTCGCCACCGAGCAGACAGCGCGCTCCGGCATCAATGGTTTGCCGCACCTGACGGTGCAGGTTATCGCGCAGATCCGGCCGGGCGATGGGGCCCACGTCGGTGCTTTCTGCCCGTGGGTCGCCCAGCTTCAGCGCCGACAGGCGCGTGGCCAGTTTGTCGATGAATGCGTCGTAGACCGGCGCCTCGACAATGATGCGCTTGGCGGCGATGCAGGACTGCCCGGCGTTGATGATCCGCGACAGCGTCACCACCTCGGCGGCCTTGTCCAGATCGGCATCCGACAGAATCAGGCAAGGGTCGGAACCCCCCAGTTCCAGCACGGCAGGCTTGATTTCCGAAGCCGCAACCGCAGCCACTTTGGCACCGGCTGCGCTGGAGCCGGTGAAGGACACCGCCTGCACACGCCGGTCCCGAATCACCCGCTCCACCTGATCGTTGGCCAGCGCCAGATTCTGGAGAATGGCCGGCGGCGCACCGACGGCATCGAACACGCCGGCAATCGCGGCCGCGCAGGCCTGCACGTGCGGATCGTGCTTCATCAGGCAGGTGTTGCCGGCCATCAGCGCCGGGGCGCAGAAGCGGAAGGCCAGCCAGAACGGGGCGTTCCAGGGCAGGATACCCAACACCACGCCGAGCGGCAGAAACTGGACGTAACTGAGTGTGGCATCCGACTCGATCACCTGCCGCGCCAGATACTGCTCGGCATGTTCCGCATAATGCTCGGCGCACCAGGCTGCCTTGGCCACTTCACCGCGTGCCTCCTTGATGGGTTTACCCATCTCTTCGGTCATGAGCGGGGCCAGCGCTTCGGTGTGCTCGCGCAGATATTGCGCCACATTCCTCAACACATTCGCTCGCTCCGCGAACGACATCGCGCGCCATTCCCGGCTGGCCGAATGCGCCCGGCCGATGGCGGCGTCCAGTCCCGGTGAATCCAGCGGTGCCGTCTGGCGGGTCAGCTTGCCGGTGGTCGGGTCGGTGGTCATCAACATGGAACGCTCCTTGGTGCCGGCCATCCCTGCTGAGGGTCAGGCAGTGGCGGCCTTGGCCGGACCGGGCAGTTTCGCCTGTGCCGGCTTGGGCTTGCTGTGAATGCACTGTTCCATATCGAAGAACGACTCACAGCCATCGTCGGTGACATAGATGGTGTCGGATATCCCGACCGTTTTGTCGCCATCCACCGCCCACATCCAGGGAATCAGATGAAAGGTCATACCCTTGCGCAGAATCGAGGAATTGCCCTGCTTGAGACTGATCACGTAACCCTCATCCCAGCTCGGCGGGAACGCGATACCGATGGAATAGCCCGAGCGCGTAATCAGTCGCGCGCCCACATCGTTGTCGGTGATGATCTGGCGAATCAGGTTGTCCGCATCCGACACGGTAATACCGGGGCGAATGGCCTTGTGGGCTTCCTTCAGCGCCAATCGCATGCGCTCCTGGGCCTTGCACAGGGAATCGGACAGGTGATCCAGCACCACCGTGCGCATCATGGCCGTGTGGTAACGGCGATAGCAGCCGCCCACTTCCAGGAATACATGTTCGCCGGGCTGGACGGTGCGCCCTTCCCAGGTGGCATGGCCGATCAGCGTGCGCGGCCCGGACGCCACATAGGGCATCACTGCCGGCGCCTCGCCGCCGGCCTTGAACATGGCGGCGCTGATTTCGGCGGCAATCTCGTTTTCCGTGACCCCGGCGCGGCAGGCTTCGATGCCGGCCTTCATACCGGCTTGAGTCGCCATGGCCGCCTTGCGCATCACGTCCAGTTCGACCTCGGACTTGCAGATCCGGCCTTCCTCGACAATGCCGAAGCAATCCAGCAACCGGCCTTCGGTGAAGGTGGTATGAATGGCATCCTGATGATAGGCGGGGAAGAAATAGCTGTTGCGCTCATATCCGATGCACTTATTCTTGAGCCCAAACTCACGCAGGCTCTGCACCAGCGCCTGGATCGGATCACCGGTATCCGGATAGGGCCGCGCGATTTCCAGCCAGGTGCGGTGATAGACATTGGTTGCCTCCAGCTCACGGGTGATCATGAAGGGCTCCCCCTCCAGCGGCACCACCAGCGCCTGAAAGAACGAGTAGCCCGTGGTCTGATAATCCGTCAGGTACATCAGATTTTCGGGGTCGGTGATCACCACAGCGTCCAGCAGACGCTCCTTCATGCGCTGGCGGAGCGCATTGATACGCCGTTCGTATTCCGCGAACGGGAAGGTCATATCGTCACGAACTTTCATGCTGCCTCCACTGCCTGGTCGATGGCGCGCGCCAGCAATTCCAGCCCCGCCTGCAGGTCGTCATCCGGAATCGTCAGCGGCGGAATCAGCTTGATCACTTTTCCACCGGTTCCGCAGGGCCCGATGATCAGCCCCAGCTTGAAACAGTTGCCTGCCACCCGTTTAGCCAGTGCGCCGTCCCGCAGGTCGATGGCCTGCATCATGCCCTTGCCGCGCACCTGAAACCCGAGACGGCGATAGCGGCTCGCCAGCCCCTGCAGTGCTTCGCGCAGGACCCCGCCCTTGCGCCGCACCGCGGTCAGCAGTTCCCCATCACGGAAGTACTCGAGCCCGATCCGGCCGGCCACGAACGACAGGTTCTGGCCGCGAAAGGTGCCGGTGTGCTCACCCGGCGACCAGTGTGCATCGTGTTCCGGCTTGACCAGATTCATGGCAATCGGTGTACCGAAGCCGCCCAGTCCCTTGGCCAGGCAGACGATGTCGGGCGCCAGACCCATGCCGTCGAAGCTGAAGTAATTTCCGGTCCGGCCGCAACCGGCCTGGATGTCGTCGATGATGAACAAGGCACCGAGATCACTGGCCAGCTGCTGAACGCCCTGGAGCCAGACTTCGCTGGCGACATTGACGCCACCCTCGGCCTGGATCGCCTCCACCACGAACGCGGCCGGTGGCGCCAACCCGGAGGACGAATCCTGGAAACGCGCCCGCAACGCGTTCAGCGAATCCATGCCGCAACCCAGCTGGCAATCGGCACACGGGGTCTCGCACCCGAACGGCACATGCATGACATGGTTCAACGGCACACCCGCCGCGCCGCGGAAATAGCTGTTCGCCGTCAGCGCCAGGGAACCTAGCGTCATGCCGTGGAAGCCCTTGTGAAAGGCCACCACGTTTGGACGACCGGTGACCCGCCGCGCCAGTTTCAGGGCGGCTTCCACCGCATTGGTCCCAGTGGGCCCCATGAACTGCAGACGATGATCCCAGCCGCGCGGCTGCAGGATCACCTCGACGAAGGTTTCGATGAATGCACGCTTGGCCTGCGTGTACATGTCGAGGCTGTGGGTGATGCCATCCTGCTGGATGTATTCCACAATCGCCGCTTTCATGCGCGGATTGTTGTGCCCGAAGTTCAGTACCCCGGCACCCGCAAAGAAATCGATGAATGACTTGCCCTGCTCGTCCACCTGCCGAGCATTCGAAGACGACACGAACACCGTGGGGTAGGCGCGGCAGTACCCGCGAATCTCCGACTCCCAACGCCCAAACACTTCCATCTTTCGGCCTCCTCGGTCAGTGACGCGGTCCCCGGGTGATCCGGATTCGCTCAGGATGCCGGTCAATCCGGCACCGGAGCACCGGCCAGTCGTGCATAGACCCGGCCCATGTGCCGAATCAAATGATCGTTGAACACGTAGCGTGGGCTGTGACAGGGCAGGTCATGGCCCGCGCCATCATCCGCCCCCACCAGGGCGTAGGCACCTGGAATCTCTTTGAGGTAATAGCTGAAGTCCTCGCTGGCCATGATCGGCAGCAAGGTGTCCTGGCACTGCCATTGGGCGCCGAACTCCTCGGCCAGCGCCGTGCGGTACGCCCCGGCGGCCGTGGCGTGGTTGATGGTGGCGCCATAGCGCGGCAACACCGTCACCTGGGCCTCGACGCCATAGGCCCGGGCGGTTTCCATGGCAGTGCTGTGGATCAGCGCCTCGACTATCGGGCGATACCCGTCGCGCGCCAGCCGGATGCTGCCGCCGATGCTTGCCTGATCGGGAATGACGGTTTCGGCGCTTCTGGCATCGATACTCGTCACGCTGACCACGGCCGCGGCCTGGGGAGGCAGCCGCCGGCTCACCAGCTGTTGCAGCGACAGGGTAATGGCGGATGCCGCCAGCACCGGATCCCGACATTTTTCCGGCTGGCTGGCGTGCCCGCCCTGCCCCATCACCCTGATCTGGAAGGTTCCGTTGGCCGACATCACCGGGCCATCGGGACACACGGCCTTGCCGTAAGGAATCGCGGGCCAGTTGTGCCAGCCGTAGATACAGGACACTCCTTGCAGTGCGCCGTCCTCGATCATGCGTCGCGCGCCGTGGCCGCCTTCCTCGGCCGGCTGGAACAACACCACCACCGGGGCAGGCAACCGGTCCTCGTGCTTTTTCAGCCACCAGAGTGCGGCAAACAGGGTTGCTGTATGGCCATCGTGGCCGCAGGCATGCATACACCCGATGTGCTCGGAGCGGTAATCCACCGCAGCCTGTTCGTGAATAGGCAGGGCATCAATGTCGGCCCGCAGGGCAATGGGATCGCCGCTGGCATTGGGCGCCAAAGTGGCCACGGTGCCGGTATCGGCACATTCGCGCCAGCGGATGCCCGCGGCGCTGAGATGCTCGCGGATGATGATTGCCGTGCCCCGCTCGTGCCAAGGCAACTCGGGGCGCCGGTGCAGTGCATGACGCAGCTGCACCGCAGATTCCAACAGGCTCCCCCAGCTCTGGGTGGCTATGTTGTCCTGTGTCACATCGACCATGGCCACATGATGACCACAGATAAAAGGCCCTGACAAGGCAATGCTTTGCTGAGCCGACCGGCGGAAACCCGAATCCTGTGGACGTGCCACTTCGGCCCCGAAAAAACCGGCAACCAGAATGGGGCGAGCCCACCAGAATGGGGCAGCGAGCCGCCAAGGATCACTGAATTTCCGGTAAGATTGGCCACAATCCAGGCATCCCGATTCGGACCCGCCCCTCAACTTGGCGGACAGCGCGCCCGAGTCCAGCGGGCATGCCATGGCATGGGGAATTCTTCCGATACGAGACCTCACCCGACCGATCAGCCCACGGATCGGTAAGCGACCATGGCGTGAATATTGCTTGGCCGCAGCGCGCCGAAAACGACACGGTCCATGCCGGCAATCGGCAGACGGCCCAAGTCGCCGCATCACCATTGGCATTCAGGGCCGTGTTGCGCGCCAAACCCGGTCGGACGCGCTGGACCGGCACCGCGGCCGGCCATCCCGATGGGCTTCGACACCCCTCACCGAATCTGGCGCGTATCCGCGTGCGAGACGCACTCGTCGCCGGAGCAATGGGGCAGAGCCCGGTCTTTACCGGAATCTACGTTGAACTTGCGGGAGCCGTTTCGAGAATTCGAGAATGGGGCCTTCCCCGCTCCGGGTGGGTTCGTCCCCGCCCGCCAACGCGCTGGCCGTCTCACCAGACTGCGGGGCCCCTACTCGGAAGCGGTTTGAAGGGTTCCGCTCCCGTCGCGCTACGGCGAAAGCACGCTGAAAACGGCGGCCGTTCATGGTGCCTTGTCGGCGATGATCGGGCGGCGGGCGTTAACTCATGTGACCAACGCAACCCGGGAAGAATCGAGATCAACTGAGAGCCGACGCATCGTTGTGCCCTGTTGGCCGCATAAACACCGCCTACGGGATTCGCAGGAACGGATGTTCAAGCGATTCCACGCTGTTCCGTCCCGCGCGCAATAGCCAGACGCACGCCGAGCTTCGCACTCACGGCTCCCGATCATCGCTGAGCATGATCTGCTCCATGAACGCATCGGACGCGGGAATCGTAAAAGCAAGGTTGCCGTGACTCGGGCCGAAATCGATGTCATCCTCGATACTTGGTCCGTGACCGTCAGGGCGCACAGGCCCGATGGGCAGCCGCTTTGGCTGGATCGGTTCGAAACAGCCTCAACCAGACGTGGCCGCAGCGCGCCGCATTTTCAGGGAAAGAGAATCGTCCGGATCGAAATCAAACGGATGTTACCCCCATGGTGAGCACCCCCAATTGATCGGAATACCGCCTGACTTCGGAGAAGTGGCGATCCTCTCGATCCCGAGAGTCAGCGCTGCCCGTGTCAATGGGTCACGACATCATCGTGTTCCGCCGTGTCAATCCGTGGTTATGGCGATACCGGGATCGCATCCAGCGCCTCGCTGACCACCTCTCGAAGTTCCTCGAGGCTGTAGCCGTCTCGCGCCTGGATGGCCAAGCCCTGCATGACCGCAACGATGTAACGCGATAATCTTTGCGCACGCACCGGCCCGACCCACTGACACAATTTTGCCGCCAACAGCTCGCGGAACGCTCGGCGCCGCTGCGCCAGCTCATGCGCCAGATCGGCATGATCCGGATGGCTGGCGATCATGCCGGTGTTGAGCATGCAGCCAATTTCGCCTTTGGGGTCGACCAGACCTTGCGCCGTTCCCTCCAGCAGCAGGCGCACCGCCTCGCGAAGAGACAGGGCTTCATCCATGAACGAAAGGTCAGAGGCGCCACGCATTGCGGCGTAACGATCCAGCGCCTCCCGATAGAGCGACGCCTTGTTGCCGAATGCAGCGTACAGACTGGGCGCGGCGACGCCCAGTGCGGTGGTGAGCTGCTGAAACGAGACCCCTTCATAGCCGTGACGCCAGAAGAGCCGCATCGCCGTTTCCAATGCGGCGTCCCGGTCGAAGCGCCGTGGCCTGCCTCCCGATCGTTTCATGCCCTGTTCCATAATTATCATTAAATAACCTTTGACAGAGCCAGTCAACGAACCCATAATTTAATGACCATTAAATAACATGGAGGTATTCCCATGTCGTCAGCCAATCCCATCGCCGTCGTGACCGGTGCGTCCTCCGGAATCGGCGCCGTCTATGCCGATCGACTCGCCAGTCGCGGCCATGATCTCGTGCTGGTCGCCCGCAGAATGGAACGACTGCACCAGCTGGTGCACACCCTGTCCGCGGCGCACGGCATCGCAGCCCATCCGATGCAGGCCGATCTCACAACCGAAGCCGGACTTGGCCGGGTCGAAGACCTGCTGCGCACCGACGAGCGGATCGGGCTTCTGGTGAACAACGCTGGCAACGGCAAGCTCTGCAGCACCGCAGACATGTCGGACGCGGACGCAGCGGCAACGATCGCGCTCAACGTCGTCGCTCCCACCCGGCTCACCCGCGCGGTTCTTCCGGCCTTTCTGAAACGCCGCTCTGGCGCAATCATCAACATTGCGTCGGTCATGGCCTTCCACGCGCTTCCGGTCACGACACTCTATAGCGCCACGAAAAGCTACGCGCTGATGTTCACGCGTGGGCTTCAGGAGGAACTGGCGAATACCGGCGTGCGGGTTCAGGCCGTACTGCCCGCTGGCACGGCCACCGAATTCTACGATCAAGCCGGCATTCCCCTGTCGGCGTTCGATCCCGCGGTGGTAATGACGACCGAGCAGCTGGTCGATGCGGCGCTTGCCGGTTTCGATCAGGGTGAGGCAGTCACGCTCCCCTCGGTCCACGACACCAGCGTCTGGACCACTTACGAGCAGGCCCGGTCCGCTCTATTCGGCGCCACGCAGGTCGGAACGCCAGCGCCCCGGTACGTGGCGTAAAGCCGCCACCGCAATGGATGCGACGCTCGGACTCGGCGCAGACCGGGCGTCGCCGTGCCGGTGATGCGCACGTCGAAGACTCGCCCATTGGCCTTGTGGACATCGCCACTCACCAGCGCGGATCATGTAAGGCGCTTCGTGTCATGCGGACAACAACGCCAGACCGAAGCCCTCTTCCCGTGCCCGGGTGGTGCGCGACCTTGGCGACTGCTCGATGTGCAGTCGCTCGGCGGCGTGAAGTCTTTAGCGCGTCGCCTGAGATAAGGCGCAGGGAAGCTCAGCAGATTCCATGGGCCGCTCCGCGAGGTCACGAATAGCCTGTTCGATCTCTAGGCATTCAGCGGCATTTACCCGTTGAGACGAAAAAGGCTCGGCTGCTTTGTCTTTGAATGGCGCGTGCCATCGGCAGCGTTGTCGGTCGATCGAAAGAACCTCGGCGCTTCACGGATCAAGCACCGGGCAGGCGGTGGGCTGTGTGGATGCCCCGTTCTCGGTCATGGTGGTACACGTCAGGCCGAACGGTGCTCATGCACCCGAATTGGCGGCACGATCTTATCCTTCAGCTCGCGCGACGCGACGCGCATGTCGCATTCCGTTTGCAGGGTCATCCGGAATCGCGCGTCCATGCCGAAGTGGATGACCAGGCGCAGCGCAGTATCGGCGGTGATGGGACAGCGGCCGTTGACAGGTTCAACGATGCGGCTGGGTGAGACGTCGATGTCTGCCGCGAGTTGGCAGGCGGTGATGCCCCTCAGCTTCATGAATGCTTCCAGCAGGATTTCGTCGAGAAATTCCGCAATTGCCTGCTCCTCGTGGTAGCCAGCTGATGTGCGCCGTCCTCTCCTTTCAGCCGAAACACAGAGACGCCACGGGTCGTTGGATCCGGACGCTGTGCCGCCGCTTGGGGTTACGCGCCACCGCTTCAACCGAGTTGCCGGGAGGAACCCTAACCTCAGGCTGGCCAACTCGGTGCCTCTTGCAGCTGCAACAGTTTGCATCGCGCTGCGCGCTCGATGATCCTGAAGCGCGGCACCGGCCGGCTATGGAAGCCTTTCGGAGTCGGCGCAAACGAGCATATGGATCATGGGAAAACAGGTTTCGTGACATTGCCCGCCAGTGCCTGTCACTCCCACTCGATCGTCGCCGGCGGCTTGCCGGAGACGTCATACACCACGCGGGAAAGCCCTGGCACTTCGTTGATGATGCGCCGCGAGCAGAGGTCGAGCAGTTCGTAGGGCAGGTGGGCCCAGCGGGCGGTCATGAAGTCGACGGTCTCGACGGCGCGCAGGGCGACCACCGGTTCGTGGCGGCGGCCGTCGCCGGTGACGCCGACGCTTTTCACCGGCAGGAATACCGCGAAGGCCTGGCTGGTCTTGTCGTACCAGCCGGCGCGGCGCAGTTCCTCGATGAAGATGTGGTCGGCCAGGCGCAGGGTGTCGGCGGCGGCCTTGGTGACTTCGCCCAGAATGCGCACGCCCAGGCCCGGCCCGGGGAAGGGGTGGCGCTGCACCATCTCGGCGGGCAGGCCCAGTTCCAGGCCGATGGCGCGCACCTCGTCCTTGAACAGTTCGCGCAGCGGCTCGACCAGCTTGAGCTTCATGTGCTCGGGCAGGCCGCCGACGTTGTGGTGGCTCTTGATGACGTGCGCCTTGCCGGTCTTGCTGCCGGCGGACTCGATCACATCCGGGTAGATGGTGCCCTGGGCCAGGAAGTCGACGCCTTCGATCTTGGCGGCTTCTTCATCGAACACGTCGATAAAGAGGCCGCCGATGATCTTGCGCTTGGCCTCGGGGTCGGCGACGCCCGCCAGTGCGTCCAGAAAGCGTGCCTCGGCATTCACGCGGATCACCCGCACGCCCAGGTTGCGCTCGAACACCTGCATCACCTGGTCGCCTTCGTGGTGGCGCAGCAGGCCGTTGTCGACGAACACGCAGG
>DQBD01000003.1 GCA_003526065.1 Gammaproteobacteria bacterium
TCCAGTTCGCGTACGTTGCCGGGATACGAATGGCGCATGAGCGCCTGCAGCGCCGCGGTGGTGAATCCGGACACGCTGCGCCCATGCACGTGCTTGTAGCGATTCAGAAAGTGGCCGATCAACAGCGGAATGTCGTCGCGCCGTTCCCGCAGCGGGGGAATGCGCACCGGGAACGTGGACAACCGGAAGTACAGGTCCTCCCTGAAGCGCCCATCACGCACCGCGGCTTCCAGCTCCTCGTTGGTTGCCGCAATTACGCGGACATCGACGCGCTTCAGGTGCTCCCCGCCCACACGTTCGATCTCGCGCGTCTGCAGTACCCGCAGCAGTTTGCTTTGGGACGCATACGGAAGCGTCCCGATTTCGTCCAGGAAAAGCGTCCCGCCATCAGCCCGCTCAAACCGGCCGGCACGCGACCGCGTCGCACCGGTATAGGCACCCCGCTCGACGCCGAACAGCTCCGCCTCGACCAGGCTGTCCGGAAGCGCGGCGCAGTTGACCGCCACGAAGGGGCCATCGCAACGGGTGCTGATGCGGTGCAGGGCGCGGGCGAACAGCTCCTTGCCTACGCCGGTCTCTCCCAGGAACAGGACGTCGACACGGGTGGGGGCCACCCGCTCGACCAACTGGAAGGCAACCGTGAACCCCGGCGACGCACCCACCAGATCCGGATCATCGCTGGCGGTGGCCGTCTCGCCACCGGCCGCGAATCGGTTGATGAGTTGATGCGGCCGCGAATAGTCGAGTTCCGACGCCTCGTCCCCCCAATCCGCCACCGTGCGGCCAACCACCCGACACACCGCGTGACCACAGGCCTGGCACTCGACCTCCCGGAACGCAACCGGCACGCCCACCAGCGCGGAAGCATAGGCATTCATGTAACCGACCAGGCTGTGGCAGACCGGCGCCGCGGACAGGCCCAGATTGGACAGATAGAAATCGGCGTCCAACGACTGCGTCCAGCTGATACTGGCGCGAAACCGGCCACGTGCGGCGTCGATGTCCACATCAACATCGCCCGCCTGTGCCACGCCGACGATGCTCAACATCGACAGTGCCTTGGAGAAGCTGTCGGCGCCGACCTGCTCCGTGCCACGGCTGAGCAGCAGCGCGGCTGAATTGGTGCCCGCCGTATAGCCCATGCGCATGAACGCGCGCCGCGCCGCCTCCGGCCCCGCATCTTCCAGCAGCGCGCGCGCCAGCACCTGATAACTCGACGGGTAGAACAGCAGCACCCGCTGGTCCCCCAACCACGCGCCGCCGCCCCCGTCGGGAAGCCACAGCATGTCGTGGATGTCGCACAAACCCCGAGCGACGTCACCCCCATCCGACCGCGCTGGATGCGGTCGCTCGCCAGCGGACACCTTCGTCATCGTTCCCCTCCTCCACCGCGTGGGCGAATGTCTGTAATTTCCGCACGGCGCAGTGAAGAATCTCGGAATTTTCCGACCCCGAGACCCAAGCCACCGCACGAAATAATATTTTCTTTTTATATAACAGTGGCTTGTGAGACCCTCCCGGACTGGCACACGCCCTGCAATTACTCCAGAAAAACGACCGGCGCGTGACAACCGTCAGCGCACGGCCAACACAAGAGTGCGCAAACACCGAGTCATCAGCAACGGAGGGGAGCGATGGCGATCACCCACAAGCGGGCCTTTGGCATGGGTTGGGCCTGTGTGCTGGTGCTGGGCACCGGACACACCGCGACGGCAGCCGAGTACGCCCTGCACGGCTACGTTCGCGAATATCTGTCACTCAACCTGGAAGACAAGCCGGAGCCCAACGCTCACGGCGACTCCATCGGTGGCGCCGGACAACTGTCCATGGCACGAACCGTCCTCAAGCTCGACGCGGACGCCCGGTTCGATTCCTTCTACGTGAAGGCCGTCGGTCGCTTCAGCCGGGAAAACCGCACCCCGTACCTCGAAGAGCTTGAAAAAGCCGCGCAATCCGGCGCCTTTCCCGGCGGCTCGATAGTGAAAGACCAATATAACGAGGAGACGCTGCGCGAACTCTACGTCGGGTTCGACATCGGCCCGTCGGCCCACCTGGTCCTGGGCAAACAGCAGGTCGTCTGGGGCGAATCGGATTTTTTTCGCGCCACCGACGTGATCAACGGCTACGACCTGCGGTGGCGCGCCATCGAGCGCGAAAACGAGGAAACCCGCAGTCCGCTCTGGATGGCCAACCTGATGCTGTCCGTGCCCTACACCGAAGGACAGCTGCAACTGATCTTCCGGCCCGGCTGGGATCGCGCCCGCGACGTGATCACGCAACGCGACCTGTTCGGCGGCCGCGATGCCGGCGCCGGCTACAGGGGCGTCAACAGCCTCGGGAGTGCGCCCAACAACTTCGACAACCCGGCCGGTGACACGGACGACGCGAACTACGGTGTTCGCTGGACGCACAGCCTGTTCGACCATGCACTGGATTACTCCCTGCTGTACTACCGCGGACTCAACCGCGAGGCGATCGTCAACTCCGCCGGAATCGAGGCATCCACGATCAGCGTCGCCAACCCGCTGGGCACCGCGGTCACCCCCGTCGGCGGCATGCCGGCGAATGGCATATCCGAAATCATCTATCCCAAGATAGATATCTTCGGCTTGACGTTTACATCGGACATTTCCAGCCAGTCGTTGGTGCTCCGCGGCGAGATCGCCTACGTCCCCAACCAACCGTACAACGTCGGCACGGACTTCAACCTGGCATTGCCAGGCGTCTTCTTTGGCGGACCACCGGGTTCGGCCGTTCCACTCGGCACTGTCCCGGGATTGGGGGGAATCATCGAGAAACCCACGCTGCGGCCGATGATCGGGTTCGACAAAACGGTTCGGTGGACACAGAACCTCCTGAAAACCCAGCGACCAAGCCTATGGACAGTCGAGGTATTCGACCAGTGGATACTCGACTATGACCGGGACGACGACATCGTCGAAGTATTCGGATACGGCGCGGCGGCACGCGAACACCAGCCAATCTTCACGTCCACCCTGACACTGAATTACGACCACGACCACATCAACCCCAGCATTGCCATTCTTTACGACATGAATTTCGGCGACGCCATTCTGATCCCCGCCGTCGACATAAAGTTTGGTGATCACTGGCGCTTCTATGCCGAAGCAACCCTCAACCTACCCGCCCACGGGGTAAAGAAGCGACAGTCGGAAGTGGAAAACGACACACACCTGCTGGGCCTGGGCGGCAACAACAGCCAACTGCTGCTGCGCGCCACCTATCAGTTCTGACACAGCCACCTAGCGCGTGGGCACCGACACCAAAAAACCAAGACGGACCGCCCTGCCAAGGAGAAACGACACATGACTCGCACGTTCACGACACTCTTTCTTGCCATCGGCCTGGGGCTGGGAACATCCGTGGCGGCCGACCTGCCCGCCGGGACCGTCATCAACGCCAGCAACATCGACGACATGTTGCCGCAATCCTTCGACGGGCACGTCATCGGTGACGTAATGCCCCTGTCCATGCAGTTCCTGGTGCGCAACTATGCCCTTCAGATCAAATTAAAGAAAATTCAAAAGCAAGAGATAGACCCCAGCTATTACGAGGCAACGGCAAAGTACTCCGGGCAGGTCAGGATCGACCCTGACACCAAGTTGCTCAGCAATTACGTGGCTGGCACACCCTTTCCAACCATCGACCCCGACGACCCACTGGCCGGCTACATGGCCATGTGGAACAGCTTCTACTACTACGCCGTGTCAGGCCCGTCGCTGGACGGTGACTACGATCAATTGCTGATTGACGGGAAGAAGGGGCTGGACCAACACCAGACCTGGCACTTCACCAACCTGCCGATGGTCGGGCGAACGCTGGAGCCCCATGTGATCGGCGATGGCAAGATCGCGAAAAAGGAAATGGTTTACGTAAAGGCGCCCTACGACGCCAAGGGGTTTGCCCTGCTGACACACCGCTACACGGACGGGCGCCTTGACGATACCTGGGGATATATCAAGACAATCCGCCGGGTCCGGCGCTTTTCCTCTGGCACCTGGATGGACCCGGTAGGGGGAAGCGATCTGCTCTACGACGACATCAACGCATTCAATGCCAACCCAGCCTGGTACAAGGACTTCAAGTACCTGGGTCGCAAGTACGTTCTGGGAATGCAACTTGAAGTGCCACAGGCCATACGCGACGCCGACGACAAGGCCGGCGAGTTTCCCTACGTCGACCTGAATAACTGGCCGCACTGGAATCCGATTCAAGAGTGGGGCCCGGTGCCGGTCGACATGGTGGAAGCGATTCCGCCCGACCACCACCCCTACAGCAAGAAGATGTACTACCTGTCAGTCGACTACCCAGGCTTTGGCCGCTACATGGAGGCTTACGACAAGGGCAACAAGCTGTGGAAGGTGGACATGCTGGCCCCCGGCGCGGCCCGGGACGCCCAGGGACGCAGCTGGATAACCCGCTACGCCGTACACATGATCGATGTGCAGCGCGAGCACGCGACCGTTGCGATAGGCTGGGACGTCACGCCTGCAGACATCGATCCGGACGACGTTACGGTCGAGGCACTGACGAGAGCGGCACGTTGAGCACCACGCCCACCCTACGCCGCCGGCACCCGGCGCCAACCGACGCACCGTGGTCAGCCGTCTATGCGGCCCGACCCGCGGGCCATCCACAGGACACACGTGGCAGGACGCGCGCATGAATCAGCCGACCGCCCCCCTCGCGTTCACCCACTGGGGCCTTTTCCATCCGCAGGTGGACACCGGCCGGGTCGTCGGCCTGCGACCGTTTGCCGCCGACCCGCACCCGGTCGAGTTCGGGCAATCACTCATCGACGCCGTGCACAGCCCGCTGCGCATCACCCAGCCGATGGTGCGCGAAGGCTGGCTCGCGCATGGGCCGGGCCCCGGACGGCGCGGCGGCGAGGCGTTCGTGCCGGTGACCTGGGATCGTGCCCTCGACCTGGTGGCCCGCGAGGTGGAACGGGTCCGCAGCGCGCATGGCAACACCAGCATCTATGCCGGGTCATACGGCTGGGGCAGCGCGAGCACCGTCAACCACCCGGCACAGCTGCTCCACCGCTACTTGAACCTCCTCGGCGGTTACACGGACAGCGTCGGCAACTACAGCGCCGGCGCCGCGTTCTACATCCTGCCGCACGTGGTCGGTGGCCTGGAGGCCATCGTGATGCCGACCGACTGGCGCGCGCTGGTCGGGCACACCGAACTGCTGGTGACCTTCGGCGGGCTGCCACTCAAGAACGCGCAGGCGGACCTGGGCGGCGCGGCGGTGCATGAAACCCCCTCGTATCTGTCACAGCTCGCCCGTCGCGGTGTCGAGTGCGTGCTGGTCAGCCCGCTGCGTGACGACCTCGGCGACGCGTTCCAGGCGCAGTGGCTGCCCGCGCGGCCGAACACCGATACCGCGATCATGCTGGCCCTGGCCCATACGCTGTACGCGGAAGAGCTCTGGGACCGCGATTTCGTGCAGCGCTACTGCGTCGGCTTTGAACGCTTCGAACCCTACCTCACGGGGCGCGCCGACGGTCAGCCGAAGGACGCCGACTGGGCAGCGGCCATCAGCGGCATTCCCGCGGACGCCCTTCGCACGCTGGCGCGGCGCATGGTGACGCGACGCACGTTGATCAACTGCTCCCTGTCCGTGCAGCGCCAGCACCATGGCGAACTCGCCTACTGGGCGCTGGTCACGCTGGCGGCCATGGTGGGACAGATCGGCTTGCCCGGCGGCGGCTTCGGCTGCGGCTACGGCACCGGCGGCACCGGCGCGCCAAGACGGCATTTCCCGGTGCCGCGGCTGCCGGCCGGGCGCAACCCGACCGGCGCCTTCATCCCGGTCGCGCGTGTCTCGGACATGTTGCTGAACCCGGGCGGCAGCTGCCAGTTCAACGGCCAGGACATTCCCTATCCGGATGTACGGCTCATCTACTGGGCAGGCGGCAATCCGTTCCATCACCACCAGGACCTGGGCAAGCTGCTGCGCGGCTGGCAACGGGTCGATACCGTGGTCGTCCACGACGCCTGGTGGACGCCCGTCGCACGCCACGCGGATATCGTGCTGCCGTGCGCCACGACGCTCGAGCGCGATGATCTGTCCAGCGCGCTGCTGATGAGCGACCGATACATCGTCGCCAACCGCGCGGCCATCGCGCCGGTCGGCGAGGCGCGGGCGGAATTCGACATCTTCGCCGCGCTCGCCGAGCGAAGTGGTATCGGCGAAGCGTTCACCGAAGGCCTGGATGCCCCTGGCTGGCTGCGCCGCGTGTACGAAGAGGCCCGCACCGGCGCCGCGCGCATGCAGGTCGAGTTACCCGATTTCGACAGCTTCTGGGAAACCGGCTATGTGGAAGTGCCGGCCAAACCCGAGCCCCATGTGATGCTGGCGGGCTTTCGAAACGACCCGGATACCCACCGCCTGCGCACGCCGTCGGGACGCATCGAGATCTACTCGGAAACCATCGCCGGCTTCGGCTACGCCGACTGTCCGCCGCATCCCGCCTGGCTCGAACCGGCCGAGTGGCTCGGCAGCCCGCTCTCGGCGCAGTATCCGCTGCACCTGGTCACCAACCAGCCGCGCACGCGCCTTCACAGCCAGCTCGACATGGGCCGCGTGAGCCGGGCGAGCAAGATCGCCAACCGCGAACCGGTGTGGATGCACCCCACAGACGCGGCCGCACGCCACCTGGCCGAAGGCGATGTGGTCCGCGTACAAAGCCCGCGCGGCAGCTGCCTCGCCGGCCTGCACATCACCGACCTGGTACGACCAGGCGTGGTGCAACTGGCCACAGGGGCCTGGTACGACCCGGCCGAGCCGGGCGTGCCCGACAGCCTGTGCAAGCACGGCAACCCGAACGTGCTGACGCTCGACATCGGCAGCTCCGAGTTGGCGCAGGCGCCCAGCTCGCAGACCACGCTGGTCGAGGTGACGCGCTGCGACGATCCGCCGCCGGTGACCGCGTTTGAGCTGCCGCCGATCAGGCCACCGGCGGACTGACCGGCACCGGCCGCCACAGCACCAGCGCGCACAGCGCCGCCACGGTCGCCACCGAGGCCCAGGCGCTCACATAGCCGGGGCCGTCGGCCAGCGCGCCGAACGCCACCGGCCCCAGCACGAAGCCAACCCAGGCGACGTTGATCAGCAACCCGACCGCGGTGCCGGCCAGGGCGATGCCGACCGACTCGGCAATCACCACCATCAACAGGCCCTGCCAGCCCATGGCGCAAAAGCCGTAGAGCAGCCCGATCATCCCCACCCACCACGGCCCGGCGGCGGCCGGCAGCAGCGCCAGCGCGGCGCCCCC
>DQBD01000253.1:0-3588 GCA_003526065.1 Gammaproteobacteria bacterium
CCCAGACGATGCCCTGGTGCAGATCGGTGACGCGGACCTTGTCGTTCTTGTTGTAGAAGAAGAACAGCAGCTGATCCTGGGTTTTCGTCATGTGGTAGATGCTGCCCGGATTGGCCGGGTAGAGGATCTCGTTCTCCACCTGGGCGCCGTCGTCGGTCTCGACCTTGACGCGCAGGTAGCCTTCCGGAATTTTCATGCCGGCGGTGCCGTAGCCGTAGACTCCCATGGTTCCCAGGTGGGCAATGTGGATGTCCAGCCCGCTTTCCACCACAGCCGCCAACACGTTGTTGGTGGCGTTCAGGTTGTTGTCGACGGTGTAGCGCTTGTGGGCGCTGCTTTTCATCGAGTACGGCGCGGCCCGCTGCTCGGCGAAATGGACAATGGCATGCGGCTCCCATTCCTTGATCAAGTCCAGCAAACGTTGATAGTCCTTTGCCACGTCAAAGTAATGGAAAGCGACTTCCCTGCCCGACACTTCCTTCCACGCGGCCAGCCGTTCGTGCATGGGGCGGATCGGAGTCAGCGACTCGCACTCCAGCTCGATGTCGATCTTGCGCCGCGACAGGTTGTCCACGATGGCCACGTCGTGCCCCAGAGCCGACAGATGCAGGCTGGTCGGCCAACCGCAGAACCCATCCCCACCCAGTATCAAAACGCGCATGTCGTGTTCCTCGTCAATGCCCAGCGAGCAATACCGCCGGCTCCTATAACGTATTTACAGCCGTATTTCGTCCACCGGCGCGCGCGTGGACCCACCCGCATGCCTGTGTGCAAGAAACCAGTCATATGCCTGGCGCAGCCCCTGTTCGAGTCCGATCCGGTGCTGCCAGCCCATCCGGCGCAGTCTTGCCACATCCAGCAGCTTGCGCGGCGCGCCGTCTGGCTTGCTGGCGTCAAATACCACTTCTCCGCTGTACCCCACCACGCGCGCCACCAGCCGGGCCAACTCGGCGATGGTGCAATCCTCGCCGGTACCCACGTTGACGTGGGAGCAACGCGGATGCACCTGCTCGCGCCACAGAACCGGGTCGACCCGCATTACGTGCACACAGGCAGCCGCCAGATCGTCGACGTGCAGAAACTCGCGTCGCGGCGTGCCGCTGCCCCAGACCACGACCTGCCGCGCTCCGGACTGCTCGGCTTCATGGAAACGCCGGATCAGGGCCGGGATGACGTGCGAGTTCTCGGGATGAAAGTTGTCGCCCGGGCCGTACAGGTTGGTAGGCATCAGGCAGCGGTAGTCGCGCCCATACTGGCGGTTGTAGCTTTCACACAGCTTGATGCCGGCAATCTTGGCGACGGCGTAGGGCTCGTTGGTAGGTTCGAGTTGCCCGGAAAGCAACGCTTCCTCGCGCATCGGCTGCGGCGCCAGTCGCGGATAGATACAGGAGGATCCGAGAAACAGCAGGCGCTGGACGCCAGCCATGTGGGCCGCGTGGATGACATTGGCGGCAATCAACAAGTTTTGCTGAATGAACTCGGCCGGATAGGTATCGTTGGCATGAATTCCACCAACGCGGGCCGCTGCCAGATAAACCGCCTCGATACGCTGTGCCTGGAAGAATTCTTCCACGTCGGCCTGACGCGTCAGGTCGAGTTCACGACTGGACCGTGTTATCAGGTTCTGAAAACCCAGCGCGCGCAATTGTCGGCAAATGGCGCCCCCCACCATACCGTTGTGGCCCGCCACGAATACGCGCGTGTTCGTATTATCCATCGACACCAGCTGACAATATGTACACGGCAATTACGCCACTGCCCGGCCACTCGCGCCGCATGATAGGTTTGCTCGCGCTCTCCTGAACCCGGACAGCCCATCCGCGGCGCACCGTTCACGAAACGGTCCGGCACATGCTAACCGGCTTGTTGCAGCGCACCAAACGCAGCGACCGTGCCAGGCGGTCAGGCTGAGTGCGGCTGATGCGTTCAATGCCCAGCGCCACCCTCACGTCACGCCCGAGACCCTGCCACACCATGCGAGTACTGTTGCATTGCCTCAATTTCAGCCCCGAAGTCACCGGCGCCGGCAAGTACAGCGGCGAAATGGCGCACTGGCTCGCACAGCGCGGCCACAGCGTGCGGGTAGTCACCGCGCCACCGTATTACCCACAGTGGCGTATCGCCGAGGGCTTTTCGCGATGGCGCCACGCCAGGACGCGCGCGCCGAACAAACCCGACATTTGGCGCGCACCGCTGTGGGTGCCGGCCCGGCCGAGCGGAGCAAAGCGTCTGTTGCACCTGTTCAGCTTCGCGCTGAGCAGCCTGCCGGTAATGCTCTGGCAGGCAGCATGGCGACCGGACATCGTGGTGGTCGTTGCCCCGACCCTGGTCACCGCTCCGGCGGCCTGGATCACGGCGCGCCTGAGCGGCGCGAAGGCCTGGCTCCACCTGCAGGATTTTGAGCTCGACGCAGCGTTTGCCCTGGGCATTCTGGAAAAGGGCCACGGACAGCGTCTGGCGCGTCGGGCCGAGCGCGCCTTGCTGCGGCGCTTCGATCGGGTGTCGACCATCTCCGACAACATGCAGGCCCGCCTCGCGTCGAAGGGCGTCGACCCGCAACGTGCGGTGCTGTTCCCCAACTGGGTGGACACGGACACCATCCACCCCCTGTCGACGCCCAGCCCCTTCCGTCACGACCTGGGAATTTCACCCGATCAGGTGGTCGTGCTGTACAGCGGCAACATGGGCCGCAAACAGGGCCTGGAAATCCTCGCCGACGCGGCGCGCCAGCTGCGGGACGACCCGACGATCCGCTTTGTTCTTGCGGGTGCCGGCGAGGGGCGCGCGCAGCTGGAAGCCGCGACCTGCGGGCTCTCGAATGTCCATTGGCTGCCCCTGCAACCGACCGAGCGATTGAACGACCTGCTCAATCTGGCCGACATTCACGTCCTGCCACAGCGAGCTGACGCGGCGGACCTTGTCATGCCGTCGAAACTCACCGGCATGCTGGCCAGCGGACGACCGGTCGTCGCCACAGCCGCCCCTGACACGCAAGTGGCGCGGGTTGTGGCCGGCTGCGGCCTGGTGTCCCCGCCCGAGGATCCGGCCGCCCTGGGCGCGGCGCTGCGCGAGCTTGCGAACCAGCCAGAGACGCGCCGCACGTTGGGCGAACATGCGCGCCAATACGCCCAGGATCACCTCGGCCGGGACGCTATACTGGCCGCCCTCGAAGCGCGTCTGAAACAGCTGATCGCGAAATAAGGATCGATTCTTGGCGATGAAAAAAAGGGCCCTTATCACCGGCACCACGGGCCAGGACGGCGCGTATCTGGCGGAACTCCTGCTACAAAAAAACTATGAGGTGCACGGCCTGAAACGGCGCAGTTCGTCTTTCAATACGGACCGCATCGACCATCTTTACCAGGACCCCCATGAACCGGATCGCCGGTTCATACTGCATTACGGTGATCTCACCGACTCGACGAACCTCATTCGGGTCATGCAGGAAGTTCAGCCGGATGAGATCTACAACCTGGCTGCCCAGAGCCACGTAGCTGTCTCATTCGACACGCCGGAATACACGGCCAACGCGGATGCCGTAGGCACACTGCGCCTGCTGGAAGCCATCCGCATTCTCGGACTGGAAAA
>DQBD01000253.1:3834-4065 GCA_003526065.1 Gammaproteobacteria bacterium
GACCCGCTTCTACCAGGCGTCAACGTCCGAGCTGTACGGCCAGGTGCAGGAAATCCCGCAACGCGAGACCACGCCGTTCTATCCACGCTCGCCGTACGCCGCCGCCAAGCTCTACGCCTACTGGATCACCGTCAACTACCGCGAGGCCTACGGCCTGTACGCCTGCAACGGCATCCTGTTCAACCACGAATCCCCCCTGCGCGGCGAGACCTTCGTCACCCGCAAGATCAC
>DQBD01000253.1:4352-5474 GCA_003526065.1 Gammaproteobacteria bacterium
ACGCCCTGCGCGACTGGGGCCACGCGCGTGATTACGTCGAGGCGCAGTGGCGGATCCTGCAGCAGGATTCGGCCGAGGATTTCGTGATCGCCACCGGCGAGCAGCACAGCGTGCGCGAGTTCGCGACACGCGCGGCCGAGGCCATCGGCATCACGCTGAGCTGGCACGGCGAGGGCGTGAGCGAGGAAGGCCGGGTCGAGGCAATCACCGACGCGGCGGCCGAGCTGGGCTGCATCCGGCCCGGCCACACGCTGGTGCGGGTCGACCCGCGCTACTTCCGACCCACTGAAGTGGAAACCCTGCTCGGCGACCCGACCAAGGCCAAGACCCGCCTCGGCTGGACGCCCAGGGTGGGCTTCGCGGAGCTGGTCACCGAAATGGCCGTGGCCGACCTCGAACTGGCCCGCCGCGACGCGCTGCTGCGCGGCGCCGGCTTCCGGTCCTTTGATCACCACGAGTAAGCAAGCATGGACCTGCACGCCCCCATCTTCGTGGCCGGCCACCGCGGCCTGGTCGGCGCCGCCCTGGTGCGCCGGCTGGAAGCGCTCGGCTGCACCGACCTGCGCCTGGCCACGCGCGGCGAACTGGACCTGACCGACCAGGCCGCCGTGCGTGACTGGTTCGCGGCGCAGCGCCCGGCGTACGTCTTTCTGGCGGCGGCCCGGGTCGGCGGCATCCACGCCAACGACACCTACCCGGCGGAGTTCATCTACCAGAACCTGGCCATCGAGCTGAACGTGATCGACGCCGCCCACCGAAACGGCGTGCGCAAGCTGCAGTTCCTGGGCTCCTCGTGCATCTACCCGCGCCTGGCGCCCCAGCCGATGACCGAGGACGCGCTGCTCGGTGGCCCGCTCGAACCCACCAACGAGTGGTACGCGATCGCCAAGATCGCCGGCATCAAGCTGTGCCAGGCCTACCGGCGCCAGTACGGGTTCGATGCCATCAGTCTCATGCCGACCAACCTGTACGGGCCCGGCGACAACTTCGACCTGAACACCTCGCACGTGCTGCCGGCCCTGCTTCGCCGCTTCGACGAGGCGGTCGCCAGCGGCGCGCCGGACATCACGCTGTGGGGCAGCGGCACGCCACGGCGCGAGTTCCTGCACGTGGACGATCTGG
>DQBD01000033.1:0-3739 GCA_003526065.1 Gammaproteobacteria bacterium
AGCCGGACTCGCCGACGATGGCCACCAGGTCGCCCTCGTCGATGTCCAGGTCGACGGCATCGACCGCGCGGAACAGGCCGTGGGCGGTCTGGAAGTCGACCGAGAGGTTGCGGATCTCGAGCAGACTCATGGCAGACTCACGAACGTTTCATCTTCGGGTCCAGCGCGTCGCGCAGGCCGTCGCCGATGAAGTTGAAGCAGAACAGAGTCAGCATCATGGTCAGCGCCGGGAAGATCAGCGTCCAGGGCGCGATTTCCATATCGCGCGCGCCGTTCGAGATCAGATTGCCCAGCGAGGTCAGCGGCTCCTGCACGCCGAGGCCGAGGAAGGAGATGAAGGATTCGGTGAGGATCACCTGTGGGATGGTCAGGGTCATGTAGACGATCACCGGCCCGAGCACGTTGGGAATGATGTGGCGGAAGATGATCTTGGTGTTGGAGACGCCGCCGGCGTGTGCCGCCTCGATGAACTCCTTGCGCTTCACCGAGAGGGTCTGGCCGCGCACGATGCGCGCCATGGTCAACCACTCCACCGCGCCGAGCGCGATGAAGATCAGGAAGATGTTGCGCCCGAAGAAGACCATGAGCAGGATCACGAAGAACATGAACGGCAGGGCGTAGAGAATGTCCACCACGCGCATCATGAAGGCGTCGACCCGGCCGCCGACATAGCCCGCGGTCGCACCCCAGACGACGCCGATCGCCAGGCTGACCAGCGTCGCCGATAGGCCGACCAGCAGCGAAATGCGCCCGCCGTGCAGCGTGCGCACGAGCAGATCGCGGCCGAGGAAATCGGTGCCGAACCAATGGCCGCCGGCGAGCGTGGGCGGCAACAGAATGGCATCCCAGTCGCTGCGGTCGAAGGCGTTGGGGCTGAGTACGGGACCCAGTGTGACCGCCAGTACCAGCAGACCCAGCAGCAACAGACTGGTCATCGCGGGGCGATTGCGCCGCAGTCGGCGCAGGGCATCGCTCCATAGCCCTCGGCCCATGGGTTGAGGCGTGGCGGCGTTCGGGGCCGCCGGGGTCATGCGGTGTACCTCACACGCGGATCCAGCAGGGCGTAGAGCAGGTCCACCAGAAAGTTGAAGACGATGATGAGCGCGCCGTAGAACACCACCACGCCCATGACCAGCGTGTAGTCGCGGTTAAGTGCGCCCTGCACGAAGTAGCGCCCCAGGCCGGGGATGCCGAAGATTGCCTCGATGACCACCGAACCGGTGATGACACCAGCCAGTGCCGGGCCGAGGAAGGAGACCACGGGTAGCAGCGTCGGTTTCAGCGCATGGCGAACCAGGATCACCCGCAGCGGCAAGCCCTTGGCGCGCGCCGTGCGGATGAAGGGACTGCGCCAGACTTCGATCAGACTGGCGCGCGTCAACCGTGCGATGTAGGCCAGTAGCGGTAGCGATAGCGCGGTCACCGGCAGGATCCAGGCGCTCAGGCCGCCGCTCAGCCCGCCGGCCGGCAGCCAGCCGAGATGCACCGCGAACACCAGGATCAACAGCGGCGCGACCACGAAACCCGGCACCGAGATACCGGTCATGGCGGCCGCCATGGTCACGTGATCGAGCGGACGATTCTGGCGCAGGGCGGCGAGCATGCCCGCCGGCAGGCCGATGAGCAGGGCCACGGCCATGGCGGCGAGCCCAAGGCGCAACGACACCGGAAAGCCCTGGGCGATCAGCTCGTTCACCGTGTAGTCGGCGTACTTGAACGACGGTCCCAGATCGCCGCGGGCCAGATCACCGAGATAGCGCAAGTACTGCTGCCACAGTGGTTCGTCGAGATGATACTTAGCGGCCAGGTTGGCCTCGATCTCGGGCGGCAGGTTCTTTTCCGCGTCGAAAGGTCCGCCGGGCGCGGCACGCACCAGAAAAAACGACAGCGTCACCAGGACCAGAAGCGTCGGCCAGGCGCCGAGAAAGCGCCGTAAGCTGTAAGTCAGCATGCTCATCCGTTGCGGGCTGGCCCCGTCTGCTCCTCATGGTGACAGTGGATGGATACCGGCCGCCGCGCAGGACGCAGGGCCGAGGGCCGATGGTAGCGCGATCGGCACGCCGCTCACACCTATTGACACGAGATGACGTGCTTCAGCCAACCGGAAATACATCCGCCTTCTCGCTCTCTCTGTGTACGGTAAGACGATCCGTTGCTCCAGACCGTCCGAATCGGGTCATCAGGTTGATGCAAAAGCGCATCACCCAGACCGGTTCGCCAGTGAGACGGCTTCCTTGGCCTTGAGTACGCGCGTTTCCTGCAGCTGCGCATTGGTGGATACCTGATCACCGGCCTGCCCGGGCACGGGGTCGCCGGCACCAGTGATGCGGTGTCGGTGCGCGGCTTGTCGCCATGGCGCAGGATCATCCCGCGCGGCCCGTATGTCGCGGATCGCCGCCACGGCCTGTTCGGCCCGGCCCTCTAATGATGGTGTTGGCGGTTACCATGGCGAGGATCATCTGGATGTTCACCCGGCTCGGGAGCAGCGCGGTGACCTCCACCGCGAGCAGCAGCACATAGATCGGCACCTTGTGTCGGTGCGCCAGAAGCGCAGCAGGAGATGGTGCCGCGGCGCCTCCGGCAGGCCGTCGGGGCCACGGTGTTCGCGCTGCGGGTCGATTCGGAGTCGAGTCCCGCTAAGGGGTCGGCCGCTGCTCGGTTTCGATCGCCGGAATATCGATACGTTCCTCCAGATCGGCACCGCCCAGCAGCTCGACTGCGCGGTCGGCGGCGTCATGGAAGGGCTCGACCACCAGATCGGCGCCCAGCGCCTGCAGGGCTTCGGTATCCTCACCATTGTGGGAGGCGACCGCGATGCGACCGCCGAAGCCGGCACCGCGCGCCAGCTGGATCAGCGTGGCGCGCGTGTCGTCGTGGGTGACGCCGGTGGCGTGGCTGGGTGTAGTGGACACCAGCCAGCGCGTACCGGCCAGTGGTAGATCGGCGATGAACCCGGGATCGGTGGCGTCGCCATAACGGGTGTCGATGCCGAGCTTCCGGCTGCGATGCACTGCCTGCGGGTTGAAATCCACGCCCAGCACCCGCAGCCCGCGCCGATGCAGGCGCACGGCGATCGCGGTTCCGAAGCGTCCCAGCCCGAAGATGATCACTGCCGGGTGGTCACCGGTCAGAACCTCGTCCTGGCTGCTTTCCCGCGGGGTGTTGCGACGTTCGAAGATGTCGAGCAGCGGCTCGCACCAAGCATAGAGTTGGTGTGAGTAGGTGATCATGTAAGTGGACAGAGCGATGGTCACCAGCCCGACCAGGGTCACCAAGCCCAGCGCTTCCTGCTCGACGTGGCCAAGGGCGACGCCCATGGCGATGAAGATCAAGGAGAACTCGCTGATCTGCGCCACGGTGAGGCCGGCCAGAAAGCCCGTGCGCTTTCGGTAGCCCATGGCGCCCATGATGGCCAGTACGATCAGCGGATTGCCGATCAGCACGAATAGCGAAAGGACAACCGCGGCAGGCAGGTTGGCGCCGAGCAGGGACAGATCGAGGGTCGCCCCCAGGGCGATGAAGAAGAATAGCAGCAGGAAGTCGCGCAGCGGCGCCAGGCGCGCCGCGATGGTCTCGCGATAGGGCGTGGAGGCCAGTGAGATGCCCGCCAGCAGGCCACCGACCTCTTTGCCGAGGCCGACGAAGTCGCCGATCGCTGCGAACAGGGCCGCCTGGGCCACGGCAAAGATCACCAGCAGCTCCGGCGTCCGCGCCAGCCGCTCGGTCAGCGGCGTGGCGA
>DQBD01000033.1:3928-5654 GCA_003526065.1 Gammaproteobacteria bacterium
ATGTCGCCGCCGCCGTGGCCTTCGGCGGTGCCGATGCCGATCGCGGACAGCACGATCATCGCCAGCACCACCACTAGGTCCTGCACGATCAGGAAGCCGAGCGCGATCTGGCCGTGCAGCGCGTCGATCTCGCGTTTGTCCGAGAGCAGCTTGACGACGATGATCGTCGAGGAAAAGGTCAGCGCTACCGCCACATACAGGCTGGTGACCGGCGTCAGGCCGAGGCCGAGCCCGATCAGATAACCAAAGAACGAGGTGAAGGCTACCTGACCCAGCCCGGTCAGGAGCGCCACCGGCCCCAGAGAGCGGATCAGCTTCACATCGAGCTTGATCCCGACCAGAAACAACAGCACCGCGATACCGAGTTCCGCGAGCAGGCCGATCTGGTCGTTGGAGCGCACCACGTCCAGGCCCGAGGGGCCAGCAAGCAGCCCGACAGCGATGAAACTGACGACCAGCGGCTGGCGCAGTGTGGTACCCAACAGCCCGACACCTGCAGCCAGCACCAGCAGCACGGCGATCTCGCCGAAGGCAGTGTGGATGATGTTTTCCATGGGGCCTCCTGGCTTGGGAAACCGTGCTCCTCTGGCAGGAGGCACTGTATGTCGCTTGCGTTGATTTTTGTGTGATCATCAGGGTATGCGGCCAGATTACCAGCGGTGAACCCGAAGCCGCTGGCGATTGGGGACAACCGCCAACCGGAGCCCCGTTCTCGGTACAGTGACAGGGAAGTGTCCGTCAGTGGAGAGCTGGGGAATTGCTCGAGCGTCGCCGTGACGGGGGCTTGGGCGTCAGTGGATTGACCGCCGGGGCCCGCAAAACTCCCTACACCGGTTTACAGGAGGGCTAAGCATGCCGGCACCGCTGAAACTCATGGTCGCAACGGATTTCTCGGAACGGTCCGACCGTGCCCTGCGGCGTGCAACGTTGATTGCCCGGGAAGTTGAAGCCGAGTTGTCCTTGATCCATGTGGTTGATGAAGATCAACCTCGCCGGATCGTTGAGGCCGAGCGGAACAATGCCTTGGCCATATTACACGAGCAGGTCTCGACCCTGCGCGAGATGGACGGCGTCTCCTGTACGAGTCGCGTTGTAATCGGAACCGTTTTCGGCGGTATCGTCCAAGCGACGCGCGAGGAGTCACCCGCTGTGCTGATCATCGGTCCCCACCGCCGACAGGAGTTGCGGGATCTGTTCATGGGCACCACCGCCGAACGAACGATCCGCGAGGTTTCCTGCCCGGTTCTGATGACCAATGGCCCGCCGGTTGCGCCTTACCGAAAATGCGTGCTAACCACAGACTGCTCGGACGGTTCGCGGCGGGCGCTCGGTGCGGCTGATTCACTCGGCATCGCCCCGGGCGCAATTTCCTCCTTGATGTACGTCTTCGACGCGCCGGTGTTGCGGCTAGCCATGAGCTATACGTTATCTGAGCATGAAAAAACGGATTATCTTGACGATGAACGCAGGGAAGCAATGCGCCATTTGGTCGAATTCGCTGCAAAACTATCGATCAAACAACCCACTCTCATTGTGCGGCAAGACAAATCCACCCCGGCGTCGGAGATCCTGGCAGCCGCAGAGGAGCAGTCCTCGGATCTGATCGTGGTCGGTACGCGCGGCGCCAGCGGGTTTACTCGGCTTCTCTTGGGCAGCGTGGCCGAGGAAGTTCTGCGCCGCGCCCGCTGTGATGTGTTGGCGGTGCCACCGGGAAGCCTTGGATGAG
>DQBD01000033.1:5875-9220 GCA_003526065.1 Gammaproteobacteria bacterium
CTCGATGGCTCCGGATGTGGCGCTGCCCATTCTGTCAACTGTAAAGTATCGCTGATCACGCGCTGCGGTGTGGAGGAAAGTCGGGTGCCGACCTGAACGGATAAACCTCCGCGTTGGCCAAACCCATTCATGGGCCGGTTGCAGTAGCGCTGCTGGCCTACAGCGTGTCTGGCTCACGGAAGAAAGCGTTGTCCGCGGTGCCCCAGTAACCCGACGCTGCCGACCCGGAACGCGCAGACACGACCTTGACCACACCTCGTGGCTGATTGCTCGGCGGCGCCCTAAAACCAAAGGTGCAGGCGAAATCCTCATTCAATCAAGTGAAGTTGTGGATTTCCGAGACAGAACGCTAGACCTGCCGGTTATCAGCCCTTCATGGCTCAGCTGCAGTGAAGGGGATCGATCCCGTTTCGCGCCGTGTGCCGCGCCGCATGCGTATCGGTTGCAAGCCGTCTCGCGCACGCAGACGCCATAGCGGGTTTTGGCGGCTCGGATCGGTAAATGGCATCATGCCCGCTTTTGCTTTGGGGGAAGAGGCAAGGATGCCAGCGCCAGATACGATGCGATCGAACAATGGGCACGAAACCTCAAGCAAGGGCCGCGTGCTGTTCGCCAGCCTGGTCGGCACGACCATCGAATTCTTCGATTTCTATATCTATGCCACGGCCGCGGTGCTGGTTTTCCCCGCACTGTTCTTTCCAGGCGGCGATCCCACCACCGGCATGCTGCAATCGCTGGCGACCTTCGCCATTGCGTTCTTCGCCCGGCCGGTGGGTTCGGCGCTGTTTGGCCACTTCGGCGATCGCGTCGGCCGCAAGGCCACGCTGGTGGCAGCACTGCTGACGATGGGCCTGTCGACGCTGCTGATCGGTCTATTGCCTACCTACGCCCAGATCGGTGTCGCGGCTCCGGCGCTGCTGGCGCTGTGCCGGTTCGGACAGGGGCTGGGTCTGGGCGGCGAATGGGGCGGCGCCGTGCTGCTCGCCACCGAAAACGCACCACCCGGCCGCCGGGCCTGGTACGGCATGTTTCCACAACTGGGCGCGCCGATCGGGTTCATTCTCTCGGGCGGATCGTTTCTGCTGCTGACGCACTATCTCGACGAGGCCGCATTTTTCGCCTGGGGCTGGCGGGGCCCGTTTCTGGCCAGCAGCGTGCTCGTGGCGGTGGGGCTCTGGGTGCGACTGAATCTCGAGGAAACGCCGGTGTTTCGGCAAGCGCTGGCAGCCGAGACGCGCGAGCGCCTGCCGATTCTCACCGTCCTGCGGACCCATCCGGGCGCGCTGTTGCGCGGGACGGTTCTGGGCCTGTGCACCTTTGTGCTGTTCTACCTGATGACGGTGTTCACGCTGACCTGGGGCACCACCGCGCTGGGCTATTCGCGCGAGCGCTTCCTGTTGATCCAGTTGTTTGGCGTGTTGTTCTTTGGCTTGACCATTCCGCTGGCGGCCCATCTGGCGGACCAACGGGGCAGGCGCTGGATCATGCTGGCCGCCAGCGGCGGCATCGCGCTGTTCGGCTTCGGTTTCGCGCCGCTTTTCGGGGCCGGCAGCGAGGGGGCCATCCTGTTGTTCATGGCACTGGGACTGGGCTTGATGGGGCTCACCTACGGCCCGCTCGGCACCTTGCTGAGCGAGCAGTTTCCCACCGCCGTGCGATACACCGGTGCTTCCCTCGCCTTCAACCTGGCCGGGATCTTCGGCGCCTCCCTGGCGCCTTATATCGCCACCTGGCTGGCCACGCGGCATGGCCTGCACACGGTGGGCTGGTATCTGTCCGCGGCGGCGCTGCTCACTGCGCTGGCGGTGTGGCAGACGCGCGAAAGCAAGGCTGAAGCCCTGTAGACCGGTGGTTTCATTCCGCTTTTGTCGGCCGGAGATGGCGCACGAGGCACGCTCCATGATAGGAAGGATGAATGCCAAACGCTGTCCGTCCACCCCACCGCCTATTCGCCGTTCTCAATCCGGTCGGGGGGCATTGCGACCCGGTCGCCGTCCGGGCGGGCTTGCAGGCGCACTGCGCGCGCAGCGGCCAGCGCTGCACGATTTACGAGACCACCGGGGCTGAGAACGAGGATGTCCCGGCGCGGGTGCGCGAAGCGGTGGCCGACGGCGCCGAACTGGTGATTGCGATCGGCGGTGACGGGACGGTTTCGCAGGTCGCCCAAGGGCTCTCCGGCGGGCCCATTCCGCTGGCCGTGATTCCGGTCGGAACGGCGAATGTGTTCGCCCGTGTCATGGGCATTCCGCTGGAACTGGAGGCTGCCTGTGCCCTGCTATCGGCCTTTGCGGTGCGCAGAGTCGACGCCATGGAATCGGACGGCTGGCTCTATGTGTTGCATCTGGGCGCGGGCCTGTCTTCGCTCATGATCCGCGACACCGATCGCGCCGCCAAGCGGCGCTTCGGCCGACTGGCTTATGTGTGGACCGCTGTGCGTACCTTGAGCGGGCTGCAGCCACATCGCTTCGAGATCGTGGTCGACGGATCGCGCCACCGTCTGCGTGCCAAGCAGGTCTTCATCGCCAACGGCGGATATTGGGGCACCGAGGCCATCCGTCTGGGGCCGGATATCGCACCGGACGACGGCGTGATCGATCTGTGCATTCTGAATGGCCGTACCGTGATCGATTTCGCCGGCATCGGCTGGGATTTTCTCTGGGGCCGGCATCGGCGCAATCGCAAGGTTCGCTATCTCCGGGCGCAGCGCGCCATTACCCTCGACAGCCGGCCTCGCCTGCCGGTTCAGGGCGATGGCGAAATCGTCGGCCGGACACCGATCGAACTGTGCATCCGGCCGGCGGCGGTGGCCGTCGCCGTGCCTGACGGCGTGGAGACGGCCTAAGCTGCGCGGCGCTCAGAGCGCTGGCGCGCGCGCTTCCAGCCGCGGTGGATTGTCCATGTTGCGGATGAACTGTTCCGGTCCCGCCGAGCCGACAGTGGCCGGAAACCACAGCACGGCCGTCAGGTCGATATCGAGCTTGCCGACCGGAAGCTTGGTGACCTGAAATCCGAAGCGCGGCAACGCGTGCGGGAAGGTCTCGTAGTCGTAGGACTGCTTTGGCTTAGCAGAGTCGACATAGGTGCCCCGGCCTTCGACTGGCCAATCCGGTGGAATGTCGAACTGCATCACCACATCCCATCCGCGGCCGCTTTCCAGCCAGAGCCATGTGGCGTCGGGGATGCGGATGTCGAGCTGCTCTTCCGCGGCGCTGACCTGGCCGTCGACGGCATGATACTGACCACTGGGGTTGATGGCCGCGGCAAACCGCCCGCCTCGCATGTCGTTCATGTCGAGCCCGATGTCGATGACCGGCTTGTTGAGCACGCGGGTCAGGATCTCGCCGC
>DQBD01000033.1:9381-9695 GCA_003526065.1 Gammaproteobacteria bacterium
GGGTCAGGATCTCGCCGCCCGGAATATGCAGTTTCACCGGCAGCGAAATGCCTTGGTCGTAGACGGTCATGTCCGTCAGGATGCGGAACACCGGGATGCCGGCCACCACCACCCAGATCTTGAGCTTGAGCACTTCGCGCACCGGGCCATGCTTGACGCCGGCCAGCTCGGCCTTGAGGTTTTCGATGTCGACCGTCACTCGCGGCCAGGGCACCACGACCCCGGTGGCGATTTCCAGAATCAGCGTGTCCAGAACGCGATGTTCCGGCGTGGGGCCCGCGTTGGCCCGAAAATCCTCGAACTTGAGGATGTTT
>DQBD01000033.1:9996-10129 GCA_003526065.1 Gammaproteobacteria bacterium
AAGGTCAGCTCCTGGACGATTCGCCCGTCGTCGAGGCGATGGGCGGCCGGGTCGAGCCGCTCGCTGCCCGTATCGCGATACATGAAAACCAGTTCATCTTCGCCGTCGAAGACCCCCTCCGCCCCCTGAATGG
>DQBD01000033.1:10317-13501 GCA_003526065.1 Gammaproteobacteria bacterium
GGCACCAGCTGACCGGATCGCACCGCCAGCACGGACAGCGTTTCAATGCGCTTTCCCGCCAGCTGCGGGCTCTGGCTGGCTTTGACAGTGGGCGCGTAGACCCAAGTGTAATGGTCCAGGTCCAGCGCCTGGACCATTTGGTCCCACTGCGTCGTGCTCAGCCGGAACGACAGCGTCCGGTCCTGTGCCAACAGGCTGGGTTCGGCTTTCAGACGCATGATGAACTGATCGAATTGCGCGCCCTTCAGGCTGTCGTACGCTGCGGGCGCGGCGCTCCAGCCTGTACCGGCCCACGCCAACAGGACTGCCAGAACCCATCGACGGACATACGATTCCTTGTGACCCATAACTGTCTCCTCCTGAACTTCTTATGGGCGGCCGCCAAGGATGGCCGCAGGGGCTACTACCCCTAGGAGATTCAAGCGCATACGCAGCGGAACGCAACTTCAGATCGGTTCGAGTACGTCAACAAGTCGGGTCATTGCAGGATGGTGTACTCAAATCGCAGATCCTCCGTGAGCCATCGCGATTCGACAATTTCGTCCGGGTGTACCAGCAGGTACTTTCACGTCGTCGTGCCGACGTTCAAAGCGTGATCGGATGGGTTCCCGCGCCAGCGCACGGCAGCAGCAGCCGTAGCCTGCACTTCTTGCGTCTGGATGTCTGATCGCGCCTAGGATTCCACCGTGAAGATCGTGGCATCGGTTTTGGCCAAGAAGTCCGGAACGTACTTGGGCTGCTCGGTGCCGAGCTTGTCGTACATCTGGAGCTACACCTTCGCGGGCTTGAATCACTTTGTCGCGTCGCACTCCAGGATGATGGGACGCACCGCTCGGTGTCCGAGTCGAACGCTGCAGGGGATATGGGTGCGCGCGAATTTGCCGAACAGCATTTACTGGATGCGACTGGGACCAAGCACGGTGTCCCGGAAATGGCGGGCCGCCTGGCCTGCCGTGGCGGTGCCGGTGCATGGCTTGAGTTCGGTGAAGCCGAGACTGGCCTGCGCCTCGTGCTCGGTCACCTCCTCCCAGAAGTGAGTCATCTTCTGCGCGTGGATTTCCCGTGTGATCAGGCGAAACTGCGGGACAAACGGCCGCTTTTGAATAACGCTCTAGTAAACAATGCGCTCACCTCGACCTTCTGCCGGAGCAGCGCCTCCAACTGCTTGATCAGCTTGTTGCGCTGGGCTTTGATGTCATCCAGCCGGGTGAACAGTTCACATGGCAGCTTGCTGCGCTTGCCTTCTAGTTCACGCTGGCGCTTCTAGTGTGCCGGCTTCTTTATCCAGCGTGGGCGAGGTCGTCGCCGTGCGGCGACCCTCCCTTGATATCGGCGGTCGATCGCTTTGATTTCCTGCTCACGGCCCAGGTTCAGGTCGTCCCCCCAGGCATCGAGCTTTCGCACTTCCTGCTCGAAATTACCGAGTTTGCATGGATGGATCTCACGCAGCAGTTCGTTGGAAGGCTTGTCAGTGCCCCGAGGGGAACGGTCGGACCTGCGTTGAGGCGCGAGGCCCCGGCGCTGGGCCGGGGGTATCGGGAGCAGGGGCGTGATTTTACTCTTCGGCTGGGGACGCTTGGCGCTCGACCTGGCTGACATCCCGCACGGCGCCGAAGGCGGCGGAGGTGGTCATGGCGGCGTAGGCGCGCAGCGCTGCGGACACCCGGCGCGCTCGCGGGGTGGCGGGCTTCCACGCGTCCGCACCCCGATCCGCCATCGCGGCGCGGCGCCGTGCCAGTTCGTCCTCGGCGACGCGTAGGTGGATCCTTCGTGCGGGGATGTCGATGTCGATGAGATCACCTTCCTCGACCAGGCCGATCGTGCCGCCCTCGGCTGCCTCGGGCGAGGCGTGGCCGATGGACAATCCTGAGGTGCCGCCGGAAAAACGCCCGTCGGTGACCAGGGCGCAGAGCTTGCCGAGGCCCTTGGATTTCAGATAGCTGGTGGGGTAGAGCATTTCCTGCATGCCCGGGCCGCCGCGCGGGCCTTCATAGCGGATCACCACGACGTCGCCGGGGCCGATGCGGTCGCCGAGGATGGCATCCACGGCCGCATCCTGCGATTCGAACACGCGCGCCGGGCCGGAGAACTTGAGGATATGCTCGTCCACGCCCGCAGTCTTGACGATGCAGCCGTCCTTGGCGAGGTTGCCGTAGAGCACGGCCAGGCCCCCGTCCTGCGAATAGGCGTGCGCGATGTCGCGAATGCAGCCGCCGGCGCGGTCCAGATCGAGTTCGGCGAAGCGGCGCTCCTGCGAGAAGGCGACCTGGGTCGGCACGCCGCCGGGCGCGGCGCGGAAGTAATGGTGAACCGCGTCATCCTGCGTGCGGCGGATGTCCCATTCGTCGATCTGCGCGCCGAGGCTCGCGTGCAGCACGGTTGGCACATCGCGATGGATCAGCCCGCCGCGCTCCAGTTCCCCGAGGATGGCCATCACGCCGCCGGCGCGGTGCACGTCTTCCATGTGATAGATCTGGATGGATGGCGCGACCTTGGCCAGATGCGGCACGTGGCGTGACATGCGGTCGATGTCGGCCATGGTGAAATCGACGCCGGCCTCGAAGGCGGCGGCCAGCAGGTGCAGCACGGTGTTGGTCGACCCCCCCATGGCGATGTCCAGGGCGATGGCGTTCTCGAAGGCGGCAAAGGTCGCGATGTTGCGCGGCAGCACGGCGGCATCGTTGTCTTCGTAGTAGCGCCGGGTGTTGGCGACGATCAGCCGCGCTGCGCGCCGGAACAGTCCTTCGCGATCGGCATGGGTGGCGAGCAGGGAGCCATTGCCCGGCAGCGACAGGCCCAGTGCTTCGGTGAGGCAGTTCATGGAGTTGGCGGTGAACATGCCCGAGCACGAGCCGCAGGTCGGACAGGCGGAGCGTTCGAGCTGCCCCACGCGTTCGTCACTGACCTTGGCATCGGCCGCCGACACCATCGCATCGACCAGGTCGAGCTTGTGCGTCTGATCGTCCCAGATCACCTTGCCGGCTTCCATGGGACCGCCGGAGACGAAAACGGTGGGGATGTTCAGGCGCAGCGCCGCCATGAGCATGCCGGGGGTGATCTTGTCGCAGTTGGAGATGCACACCAGGGCGTCGGCGCAATGCGCGTTCACCATGTATTCGACCGAGTCGGCGATGAGGTCGCGCGAGGGCAGCGAATAGAGCATGCCGTCGTGGCCCATGGCGAT
>DQBD01000138.1 GCA_003526065.1 Gammaproteobacteria bacterium
GTGAACCTGCCGCCGCTGCCGCGCTTGCCACCGACCGGGCGCACCTCCCCCTCCTGGAGCACGCGCAGCAGCTTCTTTTGCATGCGCTCGGACATGTCGCCGATCTCGTCCAGGAACAGCGAGCCGCCGTGCGCCTGCTCGAAGCGGCCGCGGCGCAGCGCCTGGGCGCCGGTGAAGGCGCCGCGCTCGTGCCCGAACAGCTCGGACTCGAGCAACTCACGGTTGATCGCGGCCATGTTGAGCGCGATGAAGGGGCCGCCGCTGCGCGGGCTGTGGCGGTGCAGGGCACGCGCGATCAGCTCCTTGCCGGTGCCCGACTCGCCGGTGATCAGCACATTGATGCTCGAACGCGACAGACGGCCGATGGCGCGGAACACTTCCTGCATCGAGGGCGCCGAGCCGATGATGTCGGACGGGGCAGGGGCGTCGGCCGCCTGTCCGGGCGTGCCCTGTTCGCGCCGCTGTACCAGGGCACGGTTGACCAGGTCGACGGCCTCGTCGACGTCGAAGGGCTTGGGCAGGTGCTCGAACGCGCCGCCCTGGAAGGCCGACACGGCGCTGTCGAGGTCCGGGTAGGCGGTGGTGATGATGACCGGCACCGCCGGTGCCCGTTCGCGCAGCTCCGCCAGCAGGTCGAAACCGCTGCGTCCCGGCATGCGCACGTCGGACACGATCACGTCCGGCTCGCCGCCGTCCAGCGCCGCGCTGGCGCGCTCCGCGTCCTCGAACTCGATGGCCTGGAACCCGGCACTTTGCAGTGCCCGGCACAAGACCCAGCGGATGGAGCGATCGTCATCGATCACCCATACGCGACCCTGGCGGTTCATCGTTGCTCTCCAGCGATCGGCAGCAGCACCGAAAACACGGTGTTACCCGGGGTGCTATAGAAATTTATGCAGCCTTCGTGCCGGCTGACGAGGGACTGCGCGATCGACAGCCCCAGGCCGGTGCCGGTGGGCCGGCCGGTGATCAGCGGGTGGAAGATCTGTTCGCGCAGGTGCTCCGGCACGCCGGGGCCGTTGTCGATGATGTCCACCTGCACCAGCAGGCGGTGGTGGCGGCCGGCAATGGTCAGGCGCCGGCGCACACGGGTGCGCAGCGTTACCCGGCCGGGGCGGGCCGGCGCCTCGTCGACCGCCTGCACGGCGTTACGCACGAGGTTCAGGAACGCCTGGATCAAGTGCTCGCGATCGGCCCACAGGTCCGGCAGGCTCGGATCGTAGTCACAGTCGATGCAGACGTCGGCAGGCAGGTCGGTGCTGACCAGTGCACGCACCCGCTCCAGCACCTCGTGCACGCTGACCCGGCCGTTGTCCAGCGTCAGTTGCGGGCTGAGCATGCGGTCGATGAGGTTTTTCAGCCGGTCGGCCTCACCGATGATGATCTGGGTGAACTCGGTCAGGTCGGGGTCGGCGAGTTCCCGCTCCAGTAACTGGGCGGCACCGCGCAGCCCGCCGAGCGGGTTCTTGATCTCGTGCGCCAGCCCTCTGAGCATCAGCCGGCTTGCCTCCTGCTGCGCGAGCAGGCGCGCTTCGCGCTCGGTGTCACCGAGCGGGCCGGTAGTGGCGAGTTCCAGCAGCAGGCTGCGTTGTCCGACCAGTTCGCACGGGGTGAGCCAGCAGTCACAGCGCTTTGGAACGTCGCTGCCCGGGGGCAGGAACGTGAGGTCGTGGCGCAGCACGGCTTGGTGCCGCTCGAACGTCTCGCCGATCAACTCGGTCAGATCAGGGTCGCTCAACAGCAGCTCCAGGGGCTGGCCGCTGAGTTGGCGCACGCTGGCGCCAAACAACACCTCCGCCGCTTGATTCAGGTAGAGCATGCGGCGCTGCTCGTCGATGACCAGCACGGCGGTTTGCAGGTTGTCGACGACGGCGCGCCCGAACTGGGGGAGGCCGTTGGTACTGGGGCTGTCCACGTCGGTGGTCCCGGTCGGTTGCGGCACGGATGCGTTGCCGCAGCGACGCATCAATTGCCGCCGCTGGCCGGCGCCCGGCGTGCCGGCAGATTCAGGGACTGGCGCTTGAAGTGAAAACGCACCGACTGACTGCGTTTCAGTTCCTGTCCGTCGGCGTCGTGAATGGCAACCACCAACTGGTAGGTATTCGGATCGAGGCCGCTCAGGGCAAAACTGCTGGCGGGGACTCCGGAGCCCTGGGGGATCCCGTCAACGATGGGTACCAGCAAATCACCCTCGGCCAACGGCGGCACGATTTCCACTTCCACCCGAAGCGGCCCCTCGGCGAACCAGTGAACGGCGTCGTCGGTGGGCTGAGTGATCCGAAGCGTGGTGTAGACGATGCGTTCTTCGGCTGCCGGCGGCTCTTGCTGGGGTTGGGCGGGCGCGGCGGCAGGGGCGGGAGAAGGCACGATGGCGGCCGGTTGCCGGACATCAATCTCCTGTGCGCCGGGGCCCGGTTGGTCCGAGTACAGCACCGTGCCGTCGGGTGCCACCGACCGATAGACCCGGGTTGCCTGAACCGTTGCCGGAACAGCCACGAGCAGGAGGCACAGCAGTGAAGAACGGACAGGGTGCATGGCGTTTATCGGCAACCAGGCCGGGGACGGCAGCGTGTGCCGTCCCCGGTAGTTTCACTCAGACGCTGTAGTACATGTCGAACTCAACCGGATGCGTGGTCATGCGCATGCGCGTGACATCTTCCATCTTGAGATCAATGTAGCCGTCGATCATTTCGTTGCTGAACACGTCGCCGGCGGTCAGGAACTCGCGGTCGGCGTCGAGCGCCTCGAGTGCCTGGTCCAGCGAGTGACACACGGTCGGAACCGACTTGGCTTC
>DQBD01000275.1:0-197 GCA_003526065.1 Gammaproteobacteria bacterium
CGCCGGCTGCTGGGCGAGCTTCCGATCTGCTCGCCCAGCAGCCGGCGCAGGGTGTCCACGTCCGGCGCGCCGCGGTTCAGGTTGTCCGGATCGATGTCCAGCGCCACGTCGCAGCGCACCGTCGCCAGCTCGCGGTACAGCGGCAACTGCTCCAGGGTGGCGCGCAGGTTCTCGCCCACCTTGCCGCCGATGTCGTC
>DQBD01000275.1:539-2259 GCA_003526065.1 Gammaproteobacteria bacterium
GGCACGCCCGGAATGTTGTCCACGGTATCGCCGGTCAGGGCCAGGAAGTCGGCGATCAGCGCCGGCGGCACGCCGAACTTGTCCTCGACACCGGCCACGTCGAGCACCGTGTTGCTCATGGTGTTGACCAGGCGCACGTGGGCGTCCACCAGCTGCGCCAGGTCCTTGTCGGCGGTGGAGATCAGCACCTGCTCGCCACGGCCGGCAGCGCGCCGCGCCAGGGTGCCGATCACGTCGTCGGCCTCCACGCCGTCGACCACCAGCAGCGGCAGGCCCAGCGCCCGCACCAGGTCCTGCGTCGGGGCGATCTGCACCGCCAGGTCGTCCGGCATCGGCGGCCGGTTGGCCTTGTACTCGGCGAAGCTCTCATGGCGAAACGTCGGCCCCTTGGCGTCGAACACCACCGCGATGTGCGCGTCCGGGTACTCGCGCTCGAGCCGGCGCAGCATGTTGATGACGCCGTAGGTCACACCGGTCGGCCGCCCCTGGGTGTTGGTCAGCGGCGGCAGCGCGTGGAAGGCGCGAAACAGGTAGGACGAGCCGTCCACCAGGACGACGAGCGGCGATTCGGGCATGGCAGGACGGGCACGCGAAAGGGACAGGGAACCGGCGCCGGCAGTGTAGCGCAGCGCCCGGCGGACGCCGGACGCGCCCCCCGGCGATGCTATGCTGTCAGCCGGTTTTGCCGTCTTTATTCTGGAGTTCGAGCCATGCGCCGCATGCTGCTGATCGGCTTGTTTTGGGGGGCAGCGGCGCAGGCCGCCGGGCAGGCGCCGCCGGCCGGCACGGACGCCCCGCCCGAAATGCAGGTTCCACCCCCGCGCACTACCCCGGCCACCGACCCGAACGAGGTGCCGCCGGAACTGCGCGTGGCACCGCAGGAAGGTGACGCGCCGTCGCCGGAAGTCACCATCAAGCGCGATGCCAAGGGCACACGCGAGGAATACGCGATCAACGGCCAGGTCTACATGGTCAAGGTAATCCCGGCTGTCGGCCCCGCCTACTACCTGGTCGACCCCACCGGCCAGGGTGAATTCAGCCAGCAGATCAACGACATCAAGAACCCGCCGCCAGTGCCGCGCTGGGTGCTTCTGCGCTGGTAGTCGGGAGGCTGCGTGTCGGTCTATACCCGGGTCGAGGCGGCCGAGGTCGTCGCCTTTCTGCGCGATTACGCCGTCGGTGAACTGCTGGAACTGCACGGCATCGCCGACGGCATCGAGAACACCAACTACTTCGTCACCACCAGCGGCGGGCGTTTCGTGCTGACGCTGTTCGAGCGGCAAGCCGACAGCGAGCTCGAATACTTCCTGGAACTGATGGTGGTCCTGGCCGACCACGGCCTGGCCTGCCCGCGGCCGATCATGGCCGATGACGGCACGTACCTGCGTCACCTGGCCCAGCGCCCGACCGTGCTGGTGGAACGCCTGGCCGGCCGCGCCATCGAGCACCCCTCGGTGGCCCAGTGCGCCGCGGTAGGCGGCGCGCTGGGGCGCATCCACCGCATCGGCCGTCACGTGCACCGCCGCCGCGCCAACGAGCGCGGGCCGGCGTGGTGGCGCTTCACCGCCGATGCGCTGCGCGCTGTCCTGGATGCCGAGGCGATGGCCCTGATCGACACGGAAATCGCCTTCCAGACGGCCCTGGATACCGAACGTCTGCCGCGCGGCGTGATCCACGCCGACCTGTTCCGCGACAACGTGCTGTTCGAGGGCGAGCAGCT
>DQBD01000275.1:2521-6657 GCA_003526065.1 Gammaproteobacteria bacterium
CGACGGCGACTTCGACGACGCCCGTGCCCGTGCCTTCCTGGCCGCCTACGCCGAGAGCCGCCCCTGGGCCAGCGGCGAGACCGACGCGCTGCCTGCCATGTTGCGTGCAGCCGCGTTGCGGTTCTGGCTGTCGCGCCTGTACGACCTGCACTTCCCGCGCGCCGGCGAGATCACCCACATCAAGGATCCGGCGCACTTCGAGCGCATCCTGCGCCGGCGCATTGCCGAGCCGCAGCGGGCGCAGGCGATCCTGCCGGTCTGACGCCATGAGCACGCTGTCGCGCCTGGCGCCACACCTGTGGATCAACGTGGCCTGCATCATCTGGGCCGGCAACATGACCGTTGGCCGGGCGCTGCGCGAACACATCGGCCCCGGCATGATCGTCACCCTGCGCGGCGTGGTGTCGCTGCTGCTGCTGGTAGTGCTCGTGCGCCTGCTGCGCAGCGGCAACGAGCCGCCCCTGCGCAAGGACTTCTGGCGCCTGTGCTTCATGGCCGCCAGCGGCGTGGCCGGCTACCAGGGGCTGCTGTACCTGGGCCTGCGGTACACGGACGCGATCAATGCCGCGCTGATGAACTCGGCCGGGCCGCTGGTGGCCATGACCATGGCCTGGCTGGCGCTGGGCACCGTGGTGCGCCCGGTACAGTGGATGGGCGCCCTGCTGTCGCTGGTCGGCATCGCCGTGATCCTGTCCGGTGGCAGTTTCGAGCAACTGAAGGCCATCCAGTTCAACGTCGGCGACCTGATCATGCTGGCGGGCGTGGTCATGTGGGCCGCCTACTCGGTGGTCGGTCGCGGCGTCATGCGGTCACGCTCGGTACTGTCGGTGACCGCCGTCACCTCGGCGATGTCGCTGCTGATGGTGACGCCCTGGGGCCTGTGGGAAGTGTCCACGGCAACGCCCCAGCTGACCCCGGCCGTGTGGGCGGGGCTCGCCTACATGGGCATCTTCGTCGGTGTTGGCGCGCTGATGGCCTGGAACTACGGCGTCAAGTCGGTCGGCCCGGCCGAGGCCATGGCGTTCATGAACATGACCCCGCTGTACGCGGTGCTGATGTCCACGCTGCTGCTGCACGAGCCGATGCGCGACCACCAGCTGGCCGGCGCGGTGCTGGTGGTCGGCGGTAGCCTGCTGGCAGCACTCGGCCCACAATGGCTCGCCCGGCGCGCCGCGCCCGAATCCCCTTCGTGAGGTGAAGCGCATGGACAGTCTGTACGGAAAAACGCTCTTCATCACCGGCGCCTCGCGCGGTATTGGCAAGGCCATCGCACTGCGCGCGGCCGAGGACGGCGCCAACATCATCGTCGCCGCCAAAACCGCCGAGCCACATCCGAAACTGCCCGGCACCATCCACACCGCGGCGCAGGAAATCCGGGATGCCGGCGGCCAGGCGCTGCCCCTGGTAGTGGACGTGCGTGACGAGGGGGCGGTCGAGACTGCCGTCGCCGAGGCGGCCGAACGCTTCGGCGGCATCGACATCCTGGTCAACAACGCCTCGGCCATTTCCCTGACCGGCACACTCGAAACGCCGGTACGGCGCTTCGACCTGATGTTCGACGTCAACGTGCGTGGCAGCTGGGTTACCGCCCGCGCCTGCCTGCCGCACCTGCTCAAGGCCGAGAATCCGCACGTTTTGACCCTGTCGCCACCGCTGAACTTCGAACCGCGCTGGCTGGCCCCGCACGGCGCCTACACGCTGAGCAAGTACGGCATGAGTCTGCTGACGCTGTCGCTGGCGGAGGAGTTCCGCGACCGAGGCGTGGCGGCCAACGCGCTGTGGCCGCGCACGGTCATCGCCACCTCGGCCATCGAGATGCTGCCCGGCATCGAGCCCGGCCGCTGCCGACGCCCGGAGATCGTTGCCGACGCCGCGCACTGGATTCTCACCCGACCGAGCCGCGACTGCACCGGCAACTTCTTCATCGACGAGGCGGTCCTGGCGCAGGCCGGCGTCACCGACCTCGACCTCTACGCCGTCGACCCCGAGCAGCCGCTGGAAGCCGACCTGTTCGTCGACTGAACCGCGCCGGTCAGGCCCTCCACAGGCCGGCCGACGCTGCCGCGAACAGCGCCGCGTAATCGGCCAAAATGCCACGGCTGCGGCCGAGCACCGCACTGTCCAAGCACTTCATGGACGCACCTCGCCACTGAATGTCCCCGTGTCAGGCTAAAGACTGGCGCCCTTGAAAGGAATTCATCTTTCCTGATTGCGTCCATTGCAATCAGCTATCGATACCGGGCACGCCAGGACGACCCACACAGTGGTATTCAAAGCCCGCCTGCGCCATGCGCCCTGGATCATAGATGTTGCGCAGGTCGACCACGACGCGGCCCTCCATGCGCCGCTTCAACTCTTCCAGGTCCAGGCCCCGGTACTCGTTCCACTCGGTCAACAGCACCAGCGCATCGGCACCTTCGACCGTGCTGTAGGGGTCTTCGCAATAATCCACCGCGCTCGGCAGCAGCCCGCGAGCCTCGGGCACACCCTTGGGATCGTGCGCACGAATCCGGGCGCCACGGTCCAGCAACGGCGGCAGGATGGCCAGCGCCGGGGCTTCGCGCATGTCGTCCGTGTTCGGCTTGAAGGTGAGGCCCAGCACGGCGATGGTCTTGCCCGCCTCGCTGCCGCCGAGCGCGCGACGGATCTTGAGCACCATGCGCGCCTTCTGGGCGGCGTTGACCTCGACCACCGCCTCGACGATGCGCGACGGCGCGCCCGCCTCCTGCGCCAGCCGGATCAGCGCCAGCGTGTCCTTGGGAAAGCACGAGCCACCGAAGCCCGGCCCCGGATGCAGGAACTTGCGCCCGATGCGGCCATCGAGCCCGATGCCGCGCGCCACGTCGTGCACGTCGGCGCCGGCCTGCTCGCACAGCTGCGCCATCTCGTTGATGAAGCTGATCTTGGTCGCCAGGAAGGCATTGGCGGCGTACTTGATCAGCTCGGCCGTCTCCAGCCCGGTGACGACGATCGGTGTCTCGATCAGGTTCAGCGGCCGATACAGCTCGCGCAGCAGGGCTTCGGCCCGCTCGCTCTCGACCCCCAGCACCACCCGGTCCGGACGCATGAAGTCGCCGATGGCGGCACCCTCGCGCAGGAACTCCGGATTCGAGGCAACGTCGAAATCGGCCGTCGGATTGGCCTCCCGCACGATGCGCCCGACCTGCCGCGCGGTCCCCAGCGGCACGGTCGACTTGTCGACGATCACCGTATAGCCGGACAGATGCGCCGCCACCTGGCGCGCCGCGGCGTAGACATAACTCAGGTCGGCGTGGCCGTCCCCGTGGCGGCTCGGCGTCCCGACGGCAATGAACACCAGGTCGGCCTCGCGCACCGCCGCCGGCAGGTCGGTCGTGAACTGCAAGCGCCCGGCGGCGACGTTGCGGGCCACCAGTTCGTCGAGACCCGGCTCGTAGATGGGAATCTCGCCGGCGCGCAGGCGCTCGATCTTGCCCGGGTCGATGTCCACGCACACCACTTCCGCGCCGAAGTCGGCAAAGCAGGCGCCAGACACCAGGCCGACATAGCCGGTACCGATCATGACCACATTCATACAGACCCGCACTCCGCTGCTTGGGGGCTCGACGCCGGGCACATGCCCCGTAGTCGCCGCGCCCGCTACGGTACAGTAACGGCTCTGGGAGGAGCCGCCACGCCATGCCTGAACCCGCCGACCGCTTCACTCGCCTGCGGGCCTTCGAGAAAGCGCTCTACCACTGCGCCACGTGCAACTATTGTGCCGTCGCTGTGTGGCAGGAACGTGGCATCGACGGCGTGTGCGCCACCCTGCAGGCACATTCGCCAGCGGCTTCCTACTCGGGCAAGGGCTATCTGGCCACCGCCCGCGCGCTGCTGGAAGGCGAACCGCTGGACCTGACGACGGTCGCCGAACGCGCCTTCGCCTGCACCACCTGCGGCAACTGCGAGGCGGTCTGTTCCATCGGCATGCCGCCGACCGCGGCGGTCAAGGCGCTGCGGGCGGAGCTGGTGGAACAGGATCGGGCCCCGACGGACGCCGTGGCGGTGCGCGATGCCGTGCTGACCGGGCAGAACCCCTGGGGCTTTGCCGCCGCGCAGGGCGCGGACTGGCAGTTCGGCCTGGTGCCGCACCCGCAACCCGACCTGTGGCTGCTGCC
>DQBD01000283.1 GCA_003526065.1 Gammaproteobacteria bacterium
GGTGCGTGCCGGCGCGCAGCCGCGCCGGCGCCTACCAGGCGGGGACGCCGAACCAGGCCTGGTGATACACCAGCGTCAACACGAACAGCCCGAGGGCCGCCAGTACGGCGATCCAGTTGATTTCGCCGGGCACCAGCCGGTTGCGACCCTGCGCGATGGCCACGAACGGCAGGTACGAGGTCTGGCGGGCAAACGCCTCCCAGGCCGCGCCGTAGCGACGACGGTACTTGCGGTCCAGGTTCAGCGGCGCGACCAGGCCCTGGAAGGCGAAGCTGCCGAACAGCAGGTGCGAGGCCCAGTCCCCGTTGACCAGGAAATGCGCCAGCCCCCACAGGCCCAGGCCGAACAGGCCGGCGTGCCGCGTGATGCGCACCATGCCGCGCGCCTGCACCTGGTCCGGCGGCACGCGGCCGAGGGTCGTGGGGTTCCTGTCGGTGAGGCTGGCCGCGAACAGCACGAAGGCCAGCGCCATCAGGCCCCAGCTGAGCGGCTTCAGGCCCGCCGCCGTCCCCCAGGTGGCAACGTACGGGGCGTGTGCGTAGGCCCAGCCCATCCACACGATGCTGACGGTGATGATCAGTGCGAAGCCGGCCTTGAACGGTGCCTCGCCGGTGCGGGCGACGATCGTCTCCCGCAGTGGGCTGCCGGAAATGATCCAGTGCATGCCAAGGAACAGCGCCGTGGCGGCAATGAGTGAACCCATGACCTCTCCTCCCTGAGAGCCGGCGACCGCGGGGCGGTCATCCGGTCATTGTGCCGCAGTGGCATTGCCGTGGCAGGTGGCGGCCGTCGCGGGTCGGGGCGTTCGGCGGGTCACGCCGACAGCGCCGGTTCACTGCCTGTGGCGCCGGTGTGCTGGCTCCTTGCGGATGATGGGCGCGCCCGCGCGGTCGGCGACACATGGTTCGAGCGTGGCGTGTTCGACGTGGAAGCGCCGGTGCAGCACCTCACGCACCCGATGCTTGAGGTGCTCGAACGCCGCCAGGTCGTCCGCTTCCGGCACCAGGTGCGCCTCCAGCGCGCGGCGGTGTTCGTCCAGGCTCCAGATGTGCACGTGGTGAATGTCGCGTACGCCCGGGGTGGCGCGCAGGGCCGCCACGATGGCGTCGAACTCCAGGTCGTCCGGCGTCGCACCCATCAGCAGGCGGACGGTCCGCGGCAGCAGGCCCGCGGCCTGGTAGATCACGTAGCCCGAAATGGCCACCGTCACCAGCAGGTCGGCGACGATGAGGTCGTACAGCAGGATCAGCGTGCCGGCCGCGATCACGCCCAGGGACGCCAGCGCATCGGTCACGTTGTGCAGGAAGGCGGCCCGGACATTCAGGCTGTGTCGCGCGCCGCCGGCGATGATCCAGGCCGTGGCCGTATCCACCGCCAGGGCCACCCCCGCCACGATCACCACCGGCCAGCCCTGCACCGGTGTCGGCGACATGAAGCGGCCGATGGCTTCCACCAGCAGGTAGCCACCCACCAGCAGCAGGGCGGTGACGTTGATCAGCGTTGCCACCAACTCGGCGCGCTGGTAGCCGAAGGTCATCAGCCGGTCTGCCGGCCGGCGCGCGATTTTCTGGGCCAGCAGTGCGATGCCCATGGACGCGGCGTCCGACAGGTTGTGCAGCGCGTCTGCGATCAGGCCCAGGGAGCCCGACATGACGCCGGCGGCCACCTGCACCACGGTCAGCAGAACGTTGATGACGATGGCCCATGTCAGGCGCCGATCGCTCATCGGGCCGTGGTGGTGATGGTGGTGGTGTGAGTTCATGCGTGCGGCGTGTGACACCGTGACCGGGGCCACACAGGATAGTCGCAGCGTCGCGATCTGCCGCGGGCGGCAGACGCGCGCCGTCCGTCGGGGGCTCAGAACTTTTGCGGGCGCAACACCTGCACGTCGCTCAGAAACATGGACAGCGCGAAGTTCGCGGCGTACTGCTCGAGCACGTGGCTGGCCAGGGCCTCGATGACCGCTTCATCGGCGACCACCTTGAACTCGATCATGCGGTCGACGTCCCAGGCACCCTCCTTCACGCCGTGTTCACCTCCCCCGCGCACCTCGCTGGTGGTGTAACCGTGCGCACCGTAGTGGCGGGTGTGTTCGATCAGTCGCGACTCAAGCACGGCCTCGGCGATGATGGTGAGCTGGCGTTTCGGGTAGGTGTTCAGTGTCATGACTTATCCTCCCAGCGCGGTGGCGATGCGCCAGTACAGCGGGATGCCGACCGCGACGTTGAAGGCAAAGGTGATGCCCAGTGCAGCCGCAATGCCCAGGGCCGGGTTGGCTTGCGGCACCGCCACACGCATTGCTGCCGGGGCGGCAATGTAGGAAGCGCTGGCGCCCAGCGTGCCCAGCAGGGCGGCGCCAGCGGCGCTGAGGCCGAACGCGTTGCCCAGCCCGATGCCCGCCATGGCCGCGGCGACGGGAAATGCCACGCCAAAGGCGGCCAGGCGCCAGCCGGCGTTCTTGATGTCGGGCCACTTGCCGGCGACGATCAGGCCCAGTTCCAGAAGGAACAGCGCCAGCGCGCCCTTGAACAGGTGTTCGAACATCGGCGCGATGGGTGCCAGCGCCTGCTTGCCGAACAGCGCGCCGATGGCCAGGCCGCCGAGCAGCAGCACCACGCTCTTGCCGCGCAATGCCTCGACCAGTGCGCCGGACCATGAGCTGTGCCCGAGCGGGGCACCGCTGTCAGGGCCACTGATGCGCTTGGCCAGCAGCACGCCGACGAGGATGCCCGGGACTTCCATCAGGGCCAGAAACAGCGTCAGCTCAGGCTCTGGCTCGACGCCCTGGCTGCGCAGCGCATTCAGGCCCACGGCGAAGGTGACCACACTGACCGAGCCGTAGTGGGCTGCCACCGAAGCGGCGTCCGCGGCACCCAGGCGCACGAGCCGCTGCAGCAGCGGATAGGCCACGGCGGCCAGGGCGGCGCCGAACGCCATCACCGCCAGCGCCTGCCACAGCAGTTTCGTCTGCCAGTCGGCCGCCAGGGCCATGCCACCTTTCAGACCGATGGCGAGCAGCAGATAGATGGTGAGCGTCTCGTACAGCGCCTCGGGCATGCGCAGATCGCTGCGGATCGCACGGGCGAGAATGCCGAGAATGAAGAACGCGACGACGGGGTCCATGGAGGGCGGTGGCCTGCAGTGGGGGCGACGGTCGCAGATGGTAATGGTCGGGCGGCCCGAAATATCGGCCTGAACGCGAGGAATTTTGCGGGTGCGGGGTTGCCGTGGAGCGGCCGGCGATCGCCGGCGTCGGCAGTGGCCGCGCTGTCGGGCGGGGGGAGTGCGTACTGCGTCGGGCGTGGAGCGGGGAAGAAGGCGGGCCGTCAGTGCGGCCCGCCTGACGGCGCTTTACTGGGCGGTAAGCCAGGCTTGCAGAAACGCACCGGCCAGCAGGCCGATTGCGAGACCGAACACAAAGAAACGGCCCGGGTGGGCTGCCGCCTTGGCCCCTTTGCCGTCGCTGCGCGAAGCACGCCGGGGGCGTGCCGGGGCGGGCTTGCCGCCGGGCAGCACCACCGCCACGGCGCAAGGGCCCTTCTCACCCTCCTGGGGCTCGAACTCGATTTCGAGTCCTGGGCGCAGGGCCTGCTTGTCGCCGTTGAAGTCGCTGTAATGGAAGAAGTATTCGGTGCCCTGGTCGCCTTCGATGAAACCAAAGCCCTTGCGGAAGTAGAAACGTTTGACGATGCCTTTCATGGGGTAGCAATGAACACGAGTAGGTGGCTGCACCGCGTTGACGTACAGAGCACGGCGCAGATGACGGGTGGACGACGGCCGCTCCGGCAGGAACGATGCTCAGAAATCGGCAGGCCGGGGCGGTGGCGGGGTGCTGCCACCGGATGACGCGGACCGGCAGCCGCCGTTTGGTGAGGGCGGTGCGCGGGCCATTATAGCGGCCGCACCGCGTTGGGATAGCCCGGCGGCTCAGGGCTGTGCCCGTGTCGTGGCTTCAGCGGCCGATGCCGGAGCCAGGCGCAGCAGGCGCCAGGCCAGCACTGACTGCAATCCGGCCACCACGAGGCTGGCCGCGTACACGGCGCCGACCGCCTGCAGCACGACTCCGGTGTCGACGTGCGCGCTCAGGCCGGCGAGGTTGGCGATGACCCCGGCCAGCGCCGAGCCGAAGGCGATGCCCAGCGTGCGTACCGTGGGTATGCTGCCGGCGGTGATGCTTTCCTCGCCCGCGCTGGCGTGATGCATGGTGAAGGCGATCAAGTGGATGCTGAGCGTGCCCACGCCCAGGCCCAGCATGACCAGCAGCGCACCGATCGGCAGCGCTCCCGACCGGCCGACGCTGGCCAGCAGCAACGCGGTGGTGACGAGTATCAGCAGCGGGCCGCCGAGGATGGCGCGCCGTTCCGCCACGCCATGCCAGCGGGCGGTGAGCAGGGAGCCGGCGGTCCAGCCGGCGGCCAGGAGGCTGGCGAAGTAGCCGGCGTACAGCGGCCGCAGACCGTAGACCTGCTGCATCAGCAGTGGGACAAACACGGTGATGCTGGTGTGCAGGATGGACGAGGTCACGAACAGGCCGTAGGCCACGCCCACCGGCGATCGCAGCGAGGCCGCCCGGCGCGGAAACACGCGGACGCTGTGGCGTCGGTCCAGCGCAAAGGCGCTGCTGACCAGCAGCATCGCCAGGGCCAGTACGCCCAGGCGCAGTGCCGTGCCCGGCAGCTGGCCGGCGGCCGCCACGCACAGGACGCCGGCGCCAAGCAGGCCGATGCGGTCGAGCGGAAACGGCTGGCGGGTGGCGCTGCGGGTGTCCTCGGGCAGATGGCGCGCGGCCAGGACGCTGAACAGGGCGATGATGGGCACGTTGACGCCAAATGCGCCGCGCCAGAAGCCGATTTCGGCAAACAGCCCGCCCAGGGCCGGCCCCACCAGGGCGGCGGTGGCCCACATGCTGGAGATGGAGGCCAGCATCAGCTTGCGAAGCTCCGGCGTGTACAGCTCACTGACCAGGGCCATCGACTGGGCCACGATCAGCCCGCCGCCGAAGCCTTGCAGCGTACGCGTGGCCAGCAGCACTTCCATGCGCGGTGCCACGGCGCAGCCGAGGGAGCCGATCAGAAACAGCGCGCCGGCGAGCACATAGGCGCGGCGCGGTCCGTAGGCGGTGCGCAGCGGTCCGCTGCTGGCGGCGCCGACGATGGAGCCAACCATGTACAGCATCGACACCCAGGCATAGAAGGCCACCCCGCCAATGTCGGCCACCACGCTGGGCATGACGGTCGCCACCAGAAACACGTCCATGGCGTGCAGGGCGATGCCCAGTCCGAGGGTGACCGTCAGTGGCGCGCGGCCGTCGCGCAGCAGGTCGGGGAAGCGGGCTGTTGCCGGTCCAGGCGGCTGCCGGCCGTCCGCCGGGTCTAGATGCACCGTGCCAGTCCCCCGTCCACCTGGAGGGTGGTGCCGGTGATGTAGCTGGCCGCGGCGGAGCACAAGAACACCACCGTGGCGGCGATTTCGGACGGCTCGGCCGCGCGGCGCAGCGGCACATGGGCCAGCTGTTCGGCTTCCAGCGCGGCCACGCTGGTGCCGCGCTCGGCCGCCTGGCGCTGCATCAGGCTCTGCCAGCGGTCGGTACGCACGGGGCCCGGGTTGACCGCATTGACCAGGATGCCGTGTGGGGCGCCTTCGTCGCCGAGGGACTGGGTGAGGTTCATCAGGCCGGCGTTGGCCGCACCGCCGGCCACGTAACCGGCGCTTGGCTGGCGTCCGGCGGCGCCGATCACGTTCACCACCCGCGCGCCCCCGGCCATCAGCAGTGGCCATACGGCGCGCGTCAGGCGTATGTAGCCCCAGAACTTGAGCGCGAAATCCTCCTGCCATTCCGCTTCCGGCTTGGCCAGCAGCGAGCCGGCGCGGATCGAGCCGGCGTTGTTGACCAGCAGGTCGAGCGTGTCGAACTGCGCGCGGTGGGCGTCGACCAGTGCGGCGATGCCGGCTTCCTGCGACAGGTCGGCGGCCACCGCCAGCGTGCGCACGCCGTGGCGCTGTGCCAGTTCCTGCGCCAGCGCCTGCAACGGCGCGGCGCGGCGGGCGCACAGCGTCAGGTGTACGCCTTCGGCGGCCAGGGCCCGCGCGGGGGCGCGGCCGCT
>DQBD01000015.1:0-242 GCA_003526065.1 Gammaproteobacteria bacterium
CTGCCGAACAAGCACGACGTGCGCGACGGCATCGTCACCTACAAGATCGCCGCCCACGCGGCCGATCTCGCCAAGGGCCATCCCGGCGCGCAGCTGCGCGATAACGCGCTGTCCAAGGCCCGCTTCGAGTTCCGCTGGCACGACCAGTTCAACCTCAGCCTGGACCCGGACAAGGCACGCGAGTTCCATGACGAGACCCTGCCCAAGGAGTCGGCCAAGCTGGCGCACTTCTGTTCCATGTG
>DQBD01000015.1:494-2291 GCA_003526065.1 Gammaproteobacteria bacterium
CCGCACTTCTGCTCGATGAAGATCACGCAGGACGTGCGCGAGTACGCCCAGAGCAAGGGCCTGGCCGACGCCGAGAACGCGCTCACCGCCGGCATGCAGGAGAAGGCGATCGAGTTCCGCGACGCCGGGCGCGAGGTCTACCGCAAGCTCTGACCCGCGAGGCGCGCGCTCAGCGCGCCAGCAGCAGGCACACAGCGTGGGCGGCGATGGCTTCCTGCCGCCCCACCGGCCCCAGACCCTCGGTGGTGGTCGCCTTCACGCTGACCTGCTCGATCGACACCCCGAGATCGGCCGCGATGTTGGCCCGCATGGCATCCCGGTGCGGCGCCAGCTTCGGGTGCTGTGCCAGCACCGTGGCGTCGACATTGGCCACCTGATAACCGGCGGCGCGCACCCGCCCGGCCACCTGCCTCAGCAGATCCCGACTGTCGGCACCCGCAAAGGCGGGGTCGGTGTCCGGAAAATGCTGGCCGATGTCGCCCAGCGCGACGGCGCCCAGCAGCGCGTCCGCCACCGCGTGCAGCAGCACGTCGCCGTCGGAGTGCGCGACTGGCCCGCGACCGTGCGGGATGTCCACTCCGCCCAGCACCAGTCGCCGGCCGTCGGCCAGCGCATGCAGGTCGTACCCGTGGCCGATGCGCATCGCTTAAGCCTCCCGCTCCTGCGCCGCCAGCAGGCACTCGGCCAACGGCACGTCCTGTGGCACGGTGAGTTTCAGATTGTCGCGCCGGCCGCGTACCAGGCGTGGACGATAACCGGCCCGTTCCATGGCCTGTGCCTCATCGGTCGGCTCCACCCCGGCCGCCAACGCATCCGTCAGCGCCTGCCGTAACTGCCCGAGCCGGAAGCGCTGTGGTGTCTGCACCGCCCACAGGCCATCGCGCGGCACCGTCTCGAGCACCCGGCCCTCGGCGTCGATCCGTTTGACCGTGTCGGTCACCGGCGTAGCAAGCAGACAGCCGTCGGCGTCCAGTGGCGCCTCGCACAACCGCGCCACGTCATCGCCATGCAGCAGGGGACGCACGGCATCGTGCACCAGCACCGGAGTATCGGGCGGCCGCTGCCCGGCCAGGCGCTCCAGCGCCGCCAGCACCGAGCGGGCGCGACTGGCGCCTCCGGTGACGGTCAGCAGCGGCTTGTCGCTGCGGAAATCGAGCGCCGGCCACCATGGATCATCGGCCGCCAGTGCCAGCACCGCGCCGGCCACACGCGGCTGCGACAACAGCCGTTGCAGGCTGTGCGCCAATACCGCGCGGCCGGCCAACGGCAGATATTGCTTGGGCAGTCCGGCGCCCATGCGGCTGCCGATACCGGCTGCCGGCACGACCGCCCAGTGATCGGCAATCGCCACTGAGCTTGGCACTGTGCTTATTCGATGACGCGAATGAAGGTCTCACCGGGCCTGATCATGCCCAGTTCGGCGCGCGCCCGGTCCTCGACCGCCGCCAAGCCGGTGCGAAGGTCTTCCACTTCCGCGGCCAGCTGTCCGTTGCGTTCGGCCAGATGATCCACCGTGGCCTGTTCACGCCCCACCCGCTCCTTGAGGGCCTGCACCTCGAACAGGTTGCCCGGCGCCAGCAACAACCGGTACTGCAGGCCGGCCAGGGCCAGCAACAGCGCCAGAAGGCCGACGCGCAGCGGCATCTATCCGCCCAGTCCGCCGAACACGCTGCCCCCCGGATAGCGCGCCTGGGCCCCGAGCTCCTGCTCGATACGCAGCAGCCGGTTGTACTTGGCCACCCGGTCCGAGCGCGACAGCGAGCCGGTCTTGATCTGCCCGGCGCCGCTGCCAACGGC
>DQBD01000015.1:2427-6977 GCA_003526065.1 Gammaproteobacteria bacterium
GTGTCCTCGGTCTCGCCGGAGCGGTGCGAGATCACCGCCGTGTAACCGGCCTCACGCGCCATGCGCACGGCCTCCAGCGTCTCGGTGAGGGTGCCGATCTGATTCACCTTGATCAGGATGGAATTCGCCACACCGGTATCGATGCCCCGGCGCAGGATGGCGGGGTTGGTCACGAACAGGTCGTCGCCCACCAGCTGCACCGACGCGCCCAGGCGCTCGGTCAGGCGCTTCCAGCCGTCCCAGTCGTCCTCTGCCTGGCCGTCCTCGATGGAGATCACCGGATAGCGTCCCGCCAGATCGGCCAGATAGTCGACGAACTGCGCCGAGCTCAGGGCGCGACCCTCGGACGCCAGCTGGTACTGGCCATCCTTGTAGAACTCGCTGCTGGCGACATCCAGCGCCAGACGCACCTCGTCGCCCGCGGCGTAGCCCGCCGCGCCGATGCTGTCCAGCACCACCTTCAGCGCCTCCTCGTTCGAGGCAAGGTCCGGCGCGAAACCGCCCTCGTCGCCGACCGCAGTGTTCAGACCACGCTGGCGCAGCAGCTTCTTCAGCGCCTGGAAGATCTCGGCGCCGCAGCGCAGCGCTTCCGAAAACGTCGGCCGCCCCGCCGGAATGACCATGAACTCCTGCAGATCGACGCTGTTGTCGGCGTGGGCGCCGCCGTTCAGGATGTTCATCATCGGCACCGGCAGGCACATCTCGACCCCGCCACACAGCGCATTGATGTGCCGGTAAAGCGGCATGTCGCGACTGGCTGCGGCGGCATGCGCGGCGGCCAGCGACACCGCCAGCATGGCGTTCGCGCCCAGCTGGCTCTTGTTGTCGGTGCCGTCGAGGTCGGTCATCACCGCGTCGATGCGATGCTGGTCCACCGCATCGAGCCCACGCACGGCCGGCAGGATGCGGCTCAACACGTTGTCGACTGCCTTGGTCACGCCCTTGCCGTTGTAACGGGCAGCGTCGCCGTCACGCAGTTCCAGCGCCTCGCGCGAACCGGTGGAAGCCCCCGACGGCACAGCGGCGCGGCCCAGGCGGCCATCGTCGGTCAGCACGTCCACTTCTACCGTGGGAAAACCGCGCGAGTCGAGAATCTCCCGCGCTTTCAGGTCGACAATCTTGCTCATCCGTCACTCACGTTGCGTTTGTCTGCATCAGATCCTGCTCGGCAAAGCCGGCCGCCTTGACCAGGCGGTCCAGGTCAACCAGCGTGCGCAGCAGGCTTTCCATGCGATCCAGCGGCCAGGCATTGGGGCCGTCGCTGAAGGCCCGCGCCGGATCAGGGTGGGTTTCCATGAACAGGCCGGACACACCGGCGGCCACTGCCGCACGCGCCAGCACCGGCACGAACTCGCGCTGCCCCCCGGAACGGTCACCCTGACCACCGGGCAGCTGCACCGAATGCGTGGCGTCGAACACCACCGGGCAACCGGTCTGGCGCATCAGTGCCAGTCCGCGCATGTCCACAATCAGATTGTTGTAGCCGAACGAGGCGCCCCGCTCACACACCAGCACGCGCCCTTCACCGCCGGCCGCGTTGGCCTTGGCCACCACCTGCGCCATGTCGGCCGGCGCCAGGAACTGACCCTTCTTGATGTTGACCGGCTTGCCGCTGGCGGCGACCGCCTCGATCAGGTCGGTCTGCCGGCACAGGAAGGCCGGCGTCTGCAACACATCCACCACCTGCGCCGCGGCCGCCACGTCATCCGGCGAATGCACGTCGGTCAGCACCGGCACACCCACCGTCTCGCGCACCTCGGCCAGCATGGCCAGGCCCGCCTCACGCCCCGGGCCGCGCGGTGACTTGCCGGAACTGCGGTTGGCCTTGTCGAACGAGGCCTTGAAGATGAACGGCACGCCAACGCGCCCGCAGATGTCCTTCAGCGCTGCCGCCGTGTGCAGGACCAGCTCGCGGCTCTCGGCGGTGCACGGACCGGCGATGAGAAACAGCGGCTGCTCGAGCCCGGTTTCGAAACCACACAGCTTCATGCGGGGGCCGACTGCGGCACACGGGCCGCACGGTGGATACGCGCCGCCTCGACGAAGCTGCTGAACAGCGGGTGCCCGTCACGCGGGTTGGAGGTGAACTCCGGGTGGAACTGGCAACCGACGAACCACGGGTGCTCGGGCAGCTCGATCATCTCCACCAGCCCGTCCTGCTCACTGCGACCGGATACCTTCAGACCGGCTCCCTGCAGCGTCGGCAGCAGACGCGGGTTGACCTCGTAGCGGTGACGGTGGCGCTCGACGACGCGTGCCTCGCCATAGATGCTGCGCGCCAGCGTGTCCTCACCGAGCTGACAGGCCTGTCCGCCAAGGCGCATGGTGCCGCCCTTGTCGGTGTCGGCGCCGCGTTGCTGCGTGCGCCCGCTGTCGTCCAGCCACTCGGTGATCAGCGCCACCACCGGGTGCGGGCTGGCCGGGTCGAACTCGGTGCTGTGGGCACCCTCCAGGCCGGCCACGTCACGGGCGAACTCGATCACCGCCACCTGCAGCCCGAGGCAAATGCCAAGGTACGGAATGCCGTGCGTGCGAGCGAAACGCACGGCGGCGATCTTGCCTTCCGTGCCGCGCTCGCCGAAACCGCCGGGCACCAGCACCGCGTCCATGTTGGCCAGCGCGCCGGTACCCTCGTTCTGCAGGGCCTCGGCATCCACGTAATGGACGTTGACCCGCGTGCGCGTGTGCGCCGCGGCGTGATCCAGCGCCTCGTTCAGCGACTTGTAGGAATCGGCCAACTCGACGTACTTGCCGACCAGGGCGATGTCCACCACCGCCGTCGGGTGCTCGAAATCGTGGATGTAGCGGTCCCAGGCCTCCAGGCGCGAGGTGCCAACCGGCAGATCGAGCCGGCGCACCACGAAATCGTCCAGCCCCTGGTCGTGGTAGTGGCGCGGGATCTTGTAGATGTTGTCCAGGTCCTCGGCCGAGATCACCGCCTCGCGCGGCACGTTGGTGAACAGCGCAATCTTGCGCCGCTCGTCCTCCGGCAGTGCCTGCTCGGTGCGGCACAGCAGCACGTCCGGGCGAATACCGATGGCCTGAAGTTCCTTGACCGAGTGCTGCGTCGGCTTGGTCTTGATCTCGCCGCTGGCACGCAAGTACGGCACCAGCGTCAGGTGCATGTACAGCACGTCGTCGTGCGGACGCTCCAGGCCCATCTGACGGATGGCCTCCAGAAACGGCAGCGACTCGATGTCACCCACCGTGCCGCCGACTTCCACCAGGGCCACGTCGGCGTCGCCGGCACCCTCGACGATGCAGCGCTTGATCTCGTCGGTGACGTGCGGAATGACCTGCACCGTGCGGCCCAGGTATTCGCCACGACGCTCCTTGCGCAGCACCCGCTCGTACACCTGGCCGGCGGTGAAGTTGTTGGCCCGCCGCATGGGCATGCGCCCGAAGCGCTCGTAGTGCCCGAGGTCCAGGTCGGTCTCGGCGCCATCGGCGGTGACGTACACCTCGCCGTGCTGAAACGGGCTCATGGTGCCCGGATCGACGTTCAGGTACGGATCGAGCTTGAGAAAAGTGACTCGGAGGCCGCGTGACTCCAGCAACGCGCCGATCGAGGCGGCGGCGATGCCCTTACCCAGGGAGGAGACCACGCCACCGGTAACGAAAATGTATTTCGGCATGCGCTACCAGACTGCGAAGAACCGCAAAAAAGCGGTCAAAAAGTATCAGATGCGCCCCGCCTGGACAATCGGCGCCGGCGCAATTCCCGCAACGCGGCAGCCGCCGAGGCGGTGTCCGCGTCAGGCGCGAAACGGGCCGCGGCATAGCTGTCCAGAAAGCGACGCGCGGCCTGCAGCCGCGCTGCCGACCACTGCGGCGGCAGGTTTTCGCGGTAGTCGGCCGGCGTCCACTGCGGGCGTTCCGGCAGACCCGAGGTACGCAGGAAGCCGCGCCACAGCCGCAGCCACTGGCGGCTCCTGCGCTGGCGCGGATCGACCCGCCGCAGGCGGCGATACTCGCGCACGAACAGCACCGCCAGCACCGCCAGGCCCGCCAGCAAGACCGCCTGCACCTGCGCATCGCTCAGCTCGACCTGCTGCCACCAGACATCCAGGCGGGCCCGCAGGCGCTGCCAGAACCGTTCCAGCCGCCCGCCGCCGTAGGGCGCCAGCACTGCATCGTAGTCCGGTGGCGTGGCATCCAGCGTATGCCAGCGGCCGGCACCGTCCTGCCATTCGGTCCAGGCATGGGCATCGCGTTCGCGCACCAGAAAAAGGCCTTCGCCCAGCGCCTCCGATATCCGGTACCCGGTTACCAGACGGCTGGGCACCCCGTTGGCGCGCAGGGCGAGCGCGGCCGCCGTGGCGTACCAGAAGCAGTGCGCCGGCTGGCGGTTCAGGAAAAAGTCCTTCAGCGGCGCCCGCCGATCGAGCCGGTAGTCCAGGCTGTAGCGGCGACTGCGCAGTTCATCGCCGATGCGCGCCGCGGTGTGCGCCGCGTCAGCGCCGCCGAGTTGACGTGCCGCCGCCTGCAACTCGGCGTCCCAGAACACCGGCAGCGCCAGCGTCGCCGGTTCGGCGGCGGACGATACCGGC
>DQBD01000200.1 GCA_003526065.1 Gammaproteobacteria bacterium
CCACCGTGCGGGTGGTCGACCGGGTTCATGGCCACGCCGCGCACCGTCGGGCGAACGCCGCGCCACCGCTTGGCGCCGGCCTTGCCCAGAGAACGCAGCGAATGCTCACTGTTTCCAACCTCGCCGAGCGTGGCCCGGCAATCCGCCGGTACGCGGCGGATCTCACCGGACTTCAGGCGCAGCGTGACGGTGTCGCCTTCGCGCGCCACCAGCTGCACGGACGTGCCGGCGCTGCGCGCCAGCTGCGCGCCCTTTCCAACCTTCATCTCCACGCAATGCACGGTGCTGCCCACGGGGATGTTGCGCAGCGGCAACGCGTTGCCGGGCTCGATCGGCGCGTGCACGCCGGACATCACCGCCTGGCCCGCCACCACGCCCTTGGGGGCGATGATGTAGCGACGCTCGCCGTCCGCGTACAGGAGCAGCGCCAGGTGCGCGGTCCGGTTCGGGTCGTATTCCAGCCGCTCGACGCGCGCCGGGACGCCGTCCTTGTCGCGGCGAAAATCAACGACGCGATAGCGCTGCTTGTGTCCGCCCCCACGATGACGCGTGGTCACACGTCCGTTGCTGTTGCGACCGCCGGTGCTCTGCTTGCTCGCCACCAGCGGCGCGTACGGCGCACCCTTGTGCAGCTCGGGCGTCACCACGCTGACCACGAAACGGCGGCCCGGCGACGTCGGCTTTCTTTTGACTACTGCCATGATCCTGTTCCAGCTTCCGTGTGCGTCAGGCGACGCCGGTGAAGTCGATGTCGTGGCCCGGCGCCAGCGTCACATAGCTCTTCTTCCAGTCCTTGCGCCGACCGGTCCGCTTGGTCTTGCCTTTCATGCGCAGCGTCTGGACTGCCTGCACCTTGACCGAGAACGCGTGCTCCACGGCCGCCTTGATCTCGTCCTTGCTGGCGTCCGGCGCGACCCGAAACACGATCTGCCGATACTTCTCGGCGACCCGCGTTCCCTTCTCGGAGATGTGCGGCGCGCGAATGACCTCTAACAACCTTGCTTCGTTCACTGCAACCACTCCTCGACGACACGCGCCGCGTCGGCGGTCATCACCACCCGCTGCGCCCACACCAGCGCCAACGGGTTCAGATCCTGCACCTCGCAAACCTCCACACCGACCAGGTTGCGCGAGGCCAGCGCCAATTCCACCGTCAGTTCCTCGACCACCAGCAACAGGTGGTCGCACGGCATCTCAAGCTGCTGAAGGCGCTCGGCCAGGGCACGCGTCTTGGGCGCCTCCAGCGCGAGCCCATCGACCAGCTGCAACCGGCCAAGCCGGTTCAGCTCGGAGAAAATGCTGCTCATGCCGGCGCGGTACATCTTGCGGTTGAGCTTTTGCGAATAGTTCTCGCCGCCCGCCGGAAACACCTTGCCACCCCCGCGCCACAACGGGCTGCGGATGGTGCCCGCACGGGCGCGGCCACTGCCCTTCTGACGCCACGGCTTGCGGCCACCGCCACGCACTTCCGAACGGGTCTTCTGCTTGGCATCCGCCTGGCGGGCGTTGGCCATGAACGCCACCACCAACTGGTGCACCAGCCCTTCGTTGAACGGCCGGTCGAACACCGCATCGGCCAGCGTCACGGCGCTGGCGTCGCCGCCACCGACGGCTGTTACTGGCAATTCCATGTCACGCTCCCGCCTGCTTGTCGGCACCAACCGGGCGCACCAGCACCTCGCCGCCCTGCGGACCGGGCACCGCACCCTTGATCAGCAGCAGCCCCCGCTCGGCGTCCACACGCACGACCTCGAGGTTGCGCTGAGTGCGCTGCACGTTGCCGTACTGGCCCGCCATCTTCTTGCCCGGGAACACACGACCCGGCGTCTGGTTCTGACCGATCGAGCCCGGCGCGCGATGCGACAGCGAGTTGCCGTGCGTCGCGTCACCGCCACCGAAACCCCAGCGACGCACCGTCCCGGAGAAACCACGACCGCGGGTAACACCCGTCACGTTCACCATCTGACCGGCTTCGAAGCGGTCCGCGCCCAGCTCGCTACCAACCTCGGGCGCCGCTTCGCCGTCGCCCAGCCGAAACTCGTTCAGGCTGCGCGCCGGCTCCACGCCAGCCTTCGCGAAATGGCCCGCCAGCGCCTTGTCGACCAGCGCGGCACGCTTGGTGCCGAACGCCACCTGCACGGCGCTGTACCCGTCCGCTTCAGGCGTGCGCAGCTGCACCACCCGGTTACCGGATACGTCGATCACGGTCACCGGCACGGCAGCACCGTCCGGCGTAAAAACTCGTGTCATGCCGCATTTGCGGCCTACCAAACCCATGGCCATGCCTGGTTGTCCTGCTTGTTAGCCTTCTCTGCTACAGCCCCGACGCCACATCCGCCCGTCAGCTGAGCTTGATGTGCACGTCGACGCCGGCGGCCAGATCGAGATTCATCAGCGCATCCACCGTCTTGTCGGTCGGATCGATGATGTCCATCAGCCGCTTGTGCGTACGGATCTCGAACTGGTCGCGCGAGTCCTTGTCCTTGTGCGGTGAGCGCAACAGCGTGTAGCGCTCGATCTTGACCGGCAGCGGAATGGGACCATGCACACGGGAGCCCGTACGCTTGGCGGTGTCCACGATCTCGCGAGCCGATTTATCGATCAGCTGGTGCGAAAACGACTTCAGGCGGATGCGAATTTTCTGGCCGGCCATGACGGATTACTCGATCACCTTGGTAACC
>DQBD01000292.1:0-482 GCA_003526065.1 Gammaproteobacteria bacterium
GCGCTGGTGGCGGTGATGATCATGGTGTCCATCGGCACCTTCAACTGGGCCTCGATCCGCGGCCTGCGGGAACACCCCAGAAGCTCCAGTGTGGTGATGCTGGCCACCGTCGCGGTCACGGTCGGCACGCACGACCTGGCCAAGGGCGTGCTGGTCGGCGTGCTGCTGTCGGGCTTTTTCTTCGCCCACAAGGTGGGCCAGATCCTGCGCGTCACCTCGCGCACGCACGACGAAGGCCGCGTCCGCGACTACACCATCACCGGCCAGGTGTTCTTTGCCTCGGCCGATCGCTTCGTCAATGCCTTCGACTACCGCGAAGTCATCGAAAAGGTGCGCATCGACGTGAGCCGGGCCCATTTCTGGGACATCACCGCCGTCAGCGCCCTGGACAGGGTGGTCCTCAAGTTCCGGCGCGAGGCCACCGAGGTGGAGGTCATCGGCCTGAACGAGGCCAGCGCCACGATGGTCGACCGCTTCGCCGT
>DQBD01000292.1:774-1898 GCA_003526065.1 Gammaproteobacteria bacterium
TTTCGCGGATTACGTGGCCGACTACGCGGCCTGGGCCGCCCGGCGCATGGATGCACCGCTGGAATTCCTGCACGTCATCGACCGCCACCCCGAGAAGGGGTCGGGCGATGACCACAGCGGCGCCATCGGCATCGACGCCCAGGAGCACCTGCTGTCCAGACTGAGTGCCGAAGACGAGGCCCGCGCCCGGAATGCCCGCGAGCAGGGCCGCCTCTTCCTGAACCGGCTGCGCGAACGCGCCCTGGCGGCCGGCGCCGCGCGGGTCGACGTGCGGCAACGCCACGGCGAGCTGGAACAGACCCTGACCGAGCAGGAAAACGGCGTGCGCCTGCTGATACTCGGGCGCCGCGGAGAGGCCGCCGAGCGTACCCAGCGCGACCTCGGCCGCAACGTCGAGCGCGTGGTGCGCGCCCTGCACAAGCCCATCCTCACGGTGACCGAGGGCTTCACGCCGCCGCAGCGCGTGATGATCGCCTTCGACGGCGGCACCGTCACCCAGCGGGGCGTGACCATGGTGGCGCAAAGCCCCCTGTTCCGTGGGCTGCCGATCTACCTGCTGATGTCGGGCAAGGCGAAGAAGGACGCCCGGCGGCAGCTCGACTGGGCCGGCACCACCCTGGAGGCCGCCGGCTTCGCGGTCACCTCGGCCCTGACCCCGGGCGACGCCGAGACCGTCATTGCCAACACGGTCAAGGCGCAGTCCATCGACCTGCTCATCATGGGCGCCTTCAGCCATTCGCCGCTGCGCAGCCTGCTGTTCGGCAGCAAGACCGCCGACCTGCTGCGCTCGTCCCGCATCCCGACCCTGCTGCTGCGCTGAACGCGCCGCACGCCCGCGTCGACTACACCGCCACCCGCCGCAGCCGCAGCGCATTGCCGATCACCGACACCGAGCTGAACGACATGGCCGCCGCCGCGATCATGGGTGACAGCAAAATGCCGAACAGCGGGTACAGCACGCCGGCGGCGATGGGCACACCCAGGCTGTTGTAGCCGAAGGCGAACCACAGGTTCTGGCGGATGTTGCGCAGCGTGGCGCGCGACAGGCGAATGGCGCGCACGATACCGGTGAGGTCACCCTTCACCAGGGTCACGCCGGCGCTTTCCATGGCCACATCGGTTCC
>DQBD01000292.1:2143-2790 GCA_003526065.1 Gammaproteobacteria bacterium
GTGCCCATGGCGATGCCGACCTGGGCGCGGGCCAGCGCCGGGGCGTCGTTGATGCCGTCGCCGGCCATGGCGACGAACCGGCCCTCGGCCTGCAGGTCCTGGATTTTCTGCGCCTTCTGGTCCGGCTGCACCTCGGCGATCACCTCGTCGATGCCGAGCCTGTCCGCCACGGCGCGGGCGGTGGTGGCGCTGTCACCGGTGAGCATGACGATGCGCAGCCCCGCCTCGTGCAGCGCGCGGATGGCGTCGGGCGTGGTTTCCTTGACCGGGTCGGCCACCGCCACCAGCCCGGCGGCGCGCCCGTCCACGGCCAGGAACATGGCGGTCTTGCCCTCGCCGCGCAGGGCCTCGGCGCGCCCGGCCAGGGCGCCGAGATCGACGTTTAACCCCTCCATCAGGGCGCGGTTGCCGAGCGCCACGTCCTGGCCCTCGATGCGCCCGCGCACGCCCTGTCCGGTGACGGATTCGAAGTCCTCGTACGCACCCGGCGTCACGCCGCGCGCCTCGGCACCGGCCACGATGGCGGCCGCCAGCGGGTGCTCGCTGCCGCGTTCCAGGCTCGCCGCCAGGCGCAGGACCTCGTCTTCGTCCATCCCGTCGGCGGCCACCACGTCCTGCAATTTGGGCCGGCCCTCGGTGAGGGTGCC
>DQBD01000104.1:0-2445 GCA_003526065.1 Gammaproteobacteria bacterium
AGGAACTCGCTGCGCTGGAAGCCCGGTGGCAGCACCTCGCGCACGGTCTGCTCGATGACACGCGGCCCGGCGAAACCGATCAACGCGTTCGGCTCGGCGATGATCACGTCACCCAGCATCGCCAGGCTCGCCGACACGCCGCCGGTGGTCGGGTCGGTCAGCACCGAGATGAAGGGCAGGCGCGCCTCGCCCAGCCGCGCCAGCATGGCGGAGGTCTTGGCCATCTGCAGCAGCGACAGGAGCCCCTCCTGCATGCGCGCGCCGCCGGATGCCGAAAAGCACACCATCGGCAAGCCGTTGTCCAGACAGACCTGGGCACCTCGGGCAAAGCGCTCACCCACCACGGACCCCATGGAGCCGCCCATGAACCGGAACTCGAACGCCGCCGCCACCAGACCGTGGCCCATCAGGGCGCCCTGGTAAACGACCAGCGCGTCACGCTCGCCGGTGGCCTTCTGGGTGCCGGTCAGGCGATCGCGATAGCGCTTGGTGTCCTTGAACCGATGCACGTCCACCGCCTCGGTGTCGGCACCGATCTCCTGTCGCGGCTCGGGGTCCAGAAACGCGTTCAGCCGCGCCCGCGCACCGATGCGCATGTGATGGCCACAGCGCGGGCAGACCTCGAGATTGTGCTCGAGCTCGGTGCGGTACAGCACCGCCTTGCACTCCGGGCAGTTTGCCCACAGCCCCTCGGGCACACGCTTGGACGTCGTACCGGTGCGCGTGCGGATACGCGCCGGCACCAACCGGGTCAGCCAGTTCATCGCCCCTCCCCTACTGCCGTGTCGATACCGGCGCGCAGCGTGCGCACCAGTTCCACGGCGCCCTTGAGCGCCGCCGGTCCGTTGATACCCGCCGCTGCCGCGGCCTCGAGTTTTTCGATCACCGCGCTGCCCACCACGACGGCGTCGGCAAACGCGGCGATCTGCGCGGCCGCCTGCGGCGTGCGCACACCGAAACCGACGCCCACCGGCAGGTCCGTGTACGCCTTCAGCGCCTCGACCTGACTGCGCACGTCGGCCATGTCCACCTGGCCGGCGCCGGTAACACCGCGCACCGAGACGTAGTACAGGAAGCCGCTGGCCTGCGCCGCCACCGCCTGTGCCCGCCCGGGGCCGCTGGTCGGTGCCAGCAAGAAGATACTGTCGAGCCCGGCCGAGCGCAGCGCAGCCGCGTGTTCCGGCTCCTCGTCGAACGGCAGGTCGACGGTCAGTACGCCGTCCACGCCGACCTCGGCCGCGGTGCGCGCGAAGCGCTCGACGCCCATCTGTTCGATCGGGTTGAGATAGCCCATCAGCACCACCGGCGTGGTGGTGTCGGTCTGCCGAAAGGCGCGCACCAGATCCAGCACCCGACGCAGGTCCACGCCGTGCGCCAGCGCGCGCTCGGAGGCACGCTGGATCACCGGACCGTCGGCCATCGGGTCCGAGAACGGCACGCCCAGTTCGAGCACGTCGGCACCGGCCGCCACCAGGGCATGCAACAGCTCGACCGTCAGCTCCGGATGCGGATCCCCCGCGGTGACGAAGATCACCAACCCCGACCGCTGCGCGGCGCGCAGCGCGTCGAAACGCGCGGCCAGGCGACTCATACCTGAATCCCCTCGATGGTCGCCACGGTGTGGATGTCCTTGTCGCCACGCCCGGACAGGCTGACCAGCACGCTCTGGTCGGGCCGCATGCCGGCCGCCAGCGTGCCGGCGTAGGCCAGCGCGTGCGAAGACTCCAGCGCCGGGATGATGCCCTCGGTGCGCGTCAGGTGATGGAAGGCGGCCAGCGCCTCGTCGTCGCCGACGCTCACGTAACGCGCGCGACCGGTGTCGTGCAGCCAGGCATGCTCGGGACCCACGCCGGGGTAGTCCAGCCCGGCCGAGATGGAATGCGTGCTGCCGATCTGACCGTCCTCGTCCTGGATCAGGTATGTGCGGTTGCCATGCAGCACACCCGGCGAGCCGGCGCTGATGGACGCCGCATGCCGACCGGTGGCCAGCCCGTAACCGGCCGCCTCGACGCCATACAGCGCCACGTCCCGGTCGTCGATGAACGGATGAAAAATGCCGATGGCGTTCGAGCCGCCGCCGACGCAGGCCACCACCGCATCCGGCAGCCGTCCCTCGCGCTCGAGCATCTGCGCGCGCGCCTCGCGGCCGATGATGGCCTGAAAGTCGCGCACCATCTGCGGGTACGGATGCGGCCCGGCCACGGTGCCGATGATGTAGAAGGTGTTGTCGACGTTGGCGACCCAGTCACGCAGGGCCTCGTTGAGCGCGTCCTTGAGCGTGCGTGAACCGCTGTCGACCGCCCGCACCTCGGCGCCGAGCAGACGCATGCGGTAGACGTTGGCGCTTTGGCGCTGAATGTCCTCGGCGCCCATGTACACCACGCACTCCACGCCAAGGCGCGCCGCCACCGTGGCCGTGGCCACACCGTGCTGGCCGGCGCCGGT
>DQBD01000104.1:2620-4704 GCA_003526065.1 Gammaproteobacteria bacterium
TTGTTGATCTTGTGCGCGCCGGTGTGGTTGAGGTCCTCGCGCTTGAGGTAAATCCGCGCACCACCGGCCTCGCGCGTCCAGCGCTCGGCCAGGTACAGCGCCGACGGCCGGCCGACGTAATCGCGCAGATCCTGCGCCAGCTCGGCCTGGAACGCCGGATCGTCCTGTGCCTGTTGGTAGGCGGCCTCGAGCTCGCGCAGCGGCTGCATCAGCGTCTCGGCCACGAAGCGCCCACCGTAACGGCCGAAGTAGCCGTGCGTGTCCGGCAATGCCGCGCCGGCCTGCCTGCTGTCAGCCATGGTCTGCGTCCACTTGTCTTACTGCCTGCATGAAAGCTCCTATGCGCGCCGCATCCTTGATGCCGGGCGCCGCCTCGACACCACTGCTGACGTCCACCGCCCACGGCCGCAGCCGCGCCACGGCCTGTGCCACGTTGCCGGCATTGAGTCCGCCGGCCAGCAGCAACGGCCGCGGCAACGCGGCCGGTACCGCCGCCCAGTCGAACACCTGGCCGCTGCCGCCGGGCACACCGGGCACGAAGGCGTCCAGCAACAGGCCCGCCGCGTCCTCATAGGGCGCGGCCGCCTGCGCCACATCCACACCCGGGCGCACGTGCACGGCCTTCAGGTACCGTCGTCCGTGGCGCCGGCACGCGTGCGCCGGCTCGTTGCCGTGGAACTGCAACACGTCCAGCGGCACCTCGCGCAGCACCGCATCAATGGTCTGAGCGGCGGCATCCACGAACAAACCGACCACGCAGACCAGCGGCGGCAGCGCGGCGACGATGGCGCGCGCCTGCTCGACACTGACGTAGCGGGGACTTGCCGGATGAAAGACAAGGCCAATGGCATGCGCGCCGGCAGCGGCCGCGGCCTGACCGTCCTGCGGCCGGGTGATGCCGCAAATTTTAACGCGGGTCGGCATGGAGCTTCAGAATGGCCACAGTGGCGCCGGCGCAGTGACACCGAAACGGGATGGATACTGTACCGCCGCCAGATACAAACCTCCGGCCGGGGCGGTACGCGCCGCGCGCGTCCGATCACGCGCGGCCAGCAGTTCAGCCGCCCAATCGGGCGGACGACGACCGCAGCCAATCTCCAGCAGCGTGCCGACCAGGTTGCGCACCATGTGATGCAGAAAGGCATTGGCCACCACGTCGATCACCACCCACTGGCCGTGCCGGGACACCTGCAACCGACTGAGGTTGCGCCACGGCGAACGTGACTGGCAGGCCGCCGCGCGAAACGCGCTGAAATCGTGCTCGCCCAGCCAGTGCTGGCCGGCGAGCTGCATGCGCGGCGCATCCAGCGGCCGTGGTTCCCAGGTGACGCGATCGTGCCCGACGGCCGGCGCCTGCGGGCGATTCAGGATGAGGTAGCGGTAATGGCGCGCCAGGGCGCTGTGCCGGGCATGGAAGTCATCGCTCACCGGTCGCGCGTCGATGATTCGCACGTCGCGCGGCAAATGCGTGTTCGCACCGCGCAACCAGGCCCGCTGCGGCCGCTCGGCATGCGTGTCGAAATGCACCACCTGCCCGAGCGCGTGCACGCCGGTGTCGGTACGCCCGGCCGCCATCACCTGCACCGGATGGTCGGCGATGGCGGACAACGCCCGTTCGATGACCGCCTGGACGGACGGACTGTGGTCCTGGATCTGCCAGCCGCTATAGCCGGTGCCGTCGTACTCGACGCAAAGAGCGATGCGCAAGAAGGTGCCGGGGAATCCGTCGTCAGCCGTTGAGCTTGGCCATCAGCGCCTCGGCCTGCGCCTTCTGCTGGGCGGTGCCGGCCCGCATGATTTCCGCATGCACCTGCCGCGCCGAAGCGCCGTCGGCCATGCCGACATAGGCAGCGAGCAGATCGATCTGCGTGTCCACCGGGTCACCGAAACCGTCATCCAGCGCCTCGGTCGCGGGCTCGGCCTCGGGCTCGGCCGCCGGCGCCTCAGGCGGCGTCGGCTCAGGCACCTGCTCCACCCACTCGACACGCGTCGCCGGCGCGGCGGGCGTCGTAGCCGCCGGCGCCGCCTGAGGCGCGTCGGTGCCGGCGGTCGTCGGCTCCGGCGCGTCGTCGATCAGCATCACC
>DQBD01000077.1 GCA_003526065.1 Gammaproteobacteria bacterium
ATGGGCCTCACCGCTCGACGCCTGCGGCGTCGCGCCATAGGCGCTTGCCGACGAACAGAATACGAAGCGCCGGACTTTGTGGATGCGCGCCAGCTCCAGCACGTTCGCGGTGCCCCCGATGTTCACCTGCGCGATGGCGTGCGGATTGTCGCGCTCAACCATGGGGCCTGAGAACGCGCCGCAATGAATGATGCCGCCGATCTCGAATCGCTGGGCGAGGGCATGCAGTCGATGAATATCGGTCACATCGCAGATCTCGATCGCACAAGGATCGGCTCTGCCGGCGATACGATCCACCGCAAGGATCGGCGTGCCTCTCGCGGCCAGGTGTCGGCAGACGGCGCGGCCGATAAGGCCGGCAGCTCCGGTGACCATGATGACTGGCTTATCGCTCATTTCGCCGCCTCCATCCTCACGATATCCTTCCTCTGCTGCTTCGCCGCTTCGATTGGCAGCTCTGCAGCCAACAGCATCTTTGTATAGGCATGCTCCGGTGCGGCAAAGATGCGCTCCGTCTCACCTTGCTCCACCAAGACCCCAGTCTTCATGACGGCAACGAACTGCGCGAGAGACCGTACCGAATTGAGGTCATGCGTGATGAACAGCGCGGACAGGCCGAGCTCGGCCTGCAGCTCGCGTACGAGATCGATGATCTGGCCGCGTACGCGGATATCGAGGGCTGTCGTGGGTTCGTCGAAGACCACGAAGTCCGGACTGGTCGCAAGCGCCCGCGCAATTCCCACGCGCTTTTGCTCGCCGGCCGTAATCTCGTGCGGGAAACGATCGCCAAGCCGCGCCGGAAGGCGAACTAAATCGAGCAGCGTCAAAACGCGGCGCCGGCGCTCGGCTGGCCCCAACTCCGACACAAGCCCAAGAGGCTCGCCGATTAGATCCGCCACCCGCCAGCGCGGATTGAGCGCCACATAGGGTTTCTGGAAGACCATTTGGATCCGGCGCCGCAGCCCGTACATTTCCCTTTCACTGATTGCCGCGAGGTCGGATCCGTCGAACCGTATTCGCCCGCCGCCGGGATTGATCAGCCGCAGAAGGCACTGGCCGACCGTCGTCTTGCCCGACCCGCTCTCGCCGACCAGCGCCAGGGTCTGTCCCCGGTCGATTTGGAAGGAGACGCCGTCTACCGCGCGCACAACGTCTTTCGAGCCGCCGATGGGAAAATGCTTGATGAGCCCCGCGACGGAAAGCAGCGGTGCGCGGTCGTGCAGGCCGGCGCCAATCGAGGGGATCTGCCGGCCCACGCCCGGTGGCGTGCCGGGCAGACCACGGCCACGCAGGCGCAGTTTGTCGCCGCTTTGCGAGCCGGCCGGCACGGACAGCTCCACGGCGCCGCCGAGCGTCGGCGCCTTGACCGTGGCCCCGAGTGCCGCTTCCCACGGCGTGATCGGCAGATCCACGAACAGGTCGGCACCCTGGGGGCGATACAGGCGGTGCGGGGCGAACTCCACTTCCAGGTACAGGTCGCCGCCGCCGCTGCCCTGGCCGGCCAGGCGGATGCGCTGGCCGGCGCGCACGCCCTTGGGAATGCGCACCTGCAGGGTGCGGGTTGGGCCACCGGGCTGGCTGAGATTGACGTTGCGCGTGCTGCCGTGAAAGGCGTCTTCGAGCGTGATCTGCACACGCGCCTGCTGGTGCTCCGGGCGGGTGCCGTGCCGGGGGCGCGGGCCACCGAAGCCGGCGGCGCCGAACAGGGAATCGAAGAAGTCGCTGAAGCCCGAGCCGCCCGGCGCGCCACGAAACTCGAAATGGGCGTTGTCCCAACCCGGTGGCGGCGTGAAGCCCTGGCCGGCCCGCCAGTTGCTGCCGAGCTGGTCGTAGGCGGCGCGCTTTTCGGCGTCCTTGAGGACCTCGTAGGCTTCCGCGACTTCCTTGAAGCGAACCTCGGCGTCGGCTTCCTTGCTGACGTCCGGGTGGTATTTGCGTGCCAGCCGGCGGTAGGCGCGCTTGATGTCCTCCGCGCTGGCGTCGCGGGCGACGCCGAGGGTCCTGTAGTAGTCCTTGTATTCCATTGGCCGTTCAGCTGCGCGGATCGGGAGCCTGCCGGCGCGTCGCGGGGCGCCGGCAGGCGGCCCAGTCTAGCGGTTGCCGGTTGTGGTTCAGGCGTTCACCGGAATGCGGCGCGCCATGACCTTGGCCAGCTTGGGGATCGACACCTTCAGCACGCCGTTGTCGGCGCGCGCCGTGACCTGGTCGATGTCGACCGAATCGGGCACCGAGAAACGGCGCACGAACCGTCCGCGCGGGCGCTCCACGCGCCGAAACTGCTGGGCTTCTTCGGCATCGATGGCGGTCCGCTCGCCGCTGATGGTCAGCACGCCCTGCTCGAGATTGATGTCGACCGCGTCCGGCTGCACGCCGGGCAGGTCCACATACAGCTCGTAACGGTCGGTTTCCTCGCGCACGTCCACGGCCGGCTGCCAGTCGCCGCCGGCCAGCGCCGCGGTGGCGTCCTCGCGCAGCGGGCTGGCGCTGAACAGGCGGTCCATCTCGCGCTGAAGTTCGCTCAGCAGGCCGTAGGGCTGTTGTCTGACGATGTTCATGACATACCTCCAAGGGGCTGCTGCGGGCCGTCGCTGGCCCGCGTCGGTGCAGCAGATGGGGGAATGCCGGCGGCTTTTCAAGCGCGCCCGGCGTCAGATGCCGAACTGCACGCCAAGGCCCAGGTACTCGATGCGGTCGGAATAGAACTGGCCGTGCGGCGAGTAGCCGCGGTAACCCTCCACCAGCAGGCGCAGGTAGTGGTCCGAATGCGGCGCGTCGAACTGCATGCCCAGCTTGAGGCTGCTGTCGATCGACCAGTCGTGCTCGGAGAACGCTTTCAGGTCCAGACCGACGAACGGCCGTCCGCGCAGGCCTGGTAGCAGCCGCGCCGGGTTGGCGCCGAAATATTCCACGCCGGCGTGGGCCATCAGCCGGTCCAGATCGGCCGGCTCGCGGTGCAGCAGCACTTCGCCGCCGCCGTAGACGCGAAACGGCGTGAAGTCGTAGGCCACCAGCGCCTCGAGTGACTCGAAGCTCGGGTTGATGCGCTCGGGCGCGGCATTGAGCAGGAACTCGTCGCCCAGGTGCGAGCTCTGGCTACGGCGCCGACTTCCC
>DQBD01000143.1:0-318 GCA_003526065.1 Gammaproteobacteria bacterium
GCCGTCGGTGCCACGGCCAACGCGCGGCGGGCCGCGGCGGCGCATGTCGTTTTCAACCTGCTGGCGGGCGTGGTGGCGTTCGCGCTTCTGCCGTGGCTCCTGACGGTCACCACGGCGCTGCGTGACACCTTCGGCATGGCGGCCGCGCCGGCCGCTGACCTGGCGCTTTTCCACACCACGTTCAATGTGCTCGGTGTGGCGGTGATGCTGCCGCTGGCACCCCGGCTGATGGACTGGTTGCAGCGGTGCTTTCGCACCACCGAGGAGGATGAGTCGCGTCCCCGCTACCTCGACCGCACCGTCCTGACTGTGCCGGTA
>DQBD01000143.1:583-3061 GCA_003526065.1 Gammaproteobacteria bacterium
CCGTCCTGACTGTGCCGGAACTGGCGCTGTCGGCGCTGGACCGCGAGTTGCGTCGGCAGGGCGATTTCGCTGCCCGTGCGGTGGCGGCGGCGCTTGCGCAGCCGGTGCCGGACCGCGGCGCGCTTGCGCTGGCTCGGGTGGTCACCACGCGTCTGCAGCGCGCCATCGGCGACTTCGTCAGCCAGCTCACGCGCTCCGGGCTCAGCGAGCGCACGGCCGGTCAGGCGCCGCGCCTGCTGCGGATCGCCCGCTATTACGACGAGGCAGCGGCCGCCGCCTCCGTGGCGGTGACCACGGCCGGGCAGTCCGGCGACCGGCCGCCGTTGCCGAGTCTGGACGTTCTGCGGCGGGCTGCCGGTCAGGTTCTGGCGGTGGCCAATCCGGCGCTGGGCCTGGCGTCTGTGCCGGACATCGATCGGGCGGCCGAGGCCTTCGAGCGGGCCTATCAGGCCGCCAAGGCGGACTTGCTGGATGCCGGCGCCCGCACCGAGTTGCCGGTCGCTGACATGGACGGCTGGCTGCGGACCTTGAGCGCGCTGCGTCGAGCGGTGGAGCAACTGGTCAAGGCAGGTCGCATGCTGGGACCGGACAGTGCACCGGCGGTCATCGCCAACGTGCTGCCCGCTTCGCCATGAGTCGCCTGCGGCGCATGTTGCACGACGCGGCGGAGCTGCGTCATCGGCGCTGGCTGCGCTGGATGGGGCCGGCCCTGCATCACCCCCGCCTGTGGCACATGAGCCGGCGCGGTGTGGCGCTGGGCGTCGGAGTCGGGGTGTTCTTCGGCCTGATGCTGCCGCTGGCGCAGATCCCTGCCGCTGCTGTCGCGGCGGTGATCATGCGCGCCAACGTGCCGGTGGCGGCGGTCAGCACGCTGGTGACCAACCCCGTTACCTTTCCGGCCATCTACTACGGCGCCTACCGTATCGGCTCGCACCTGACCGGCCAGGATCCTCAAGGGCGAGACGCGTTCAGCCACCCGCCCGAGCAGTTGCACGGCGCGGTGGAAAAACCACCCCCGCGCAACTGGTGGCGGCGCGTGGGCATCCCCACGGTGCTTGGCCTGGCGGTGATGGCCAGCACCTGCGGGCTGTTGACGTACCTTGTTGCCGGCTGGCTGCTGCGCCTGCGCACGCAGCGCGTCTGGCAGCGGCGCGTGCGTCGCCGACGGCGACGCGACAGCGGTAACTCCTGAACGGCCAAGCGATCCCGCCGCCGGTGAGAGCGCCGCGCAGAAGGAGGTTTCGTGCGCGATTATCTGGTTCTGACCCTGAACGCCCGCGTCTACGACGTGGCCATCGAATCGCCCCTGGAGGTGGCCGAAAGCCTGTCGCTGCGCCTGAACAACGAGGTGCTGCTCAAGCGCGAGGACCTGCAGCCGGTGTTCTCGTTCAAGCTGCGCGGCGCCTTCAACAAGATGTCGCATCTGCCGGCACGGGCGCTGAAGGCCGGCGTCATTGCCGCCTCCGCCGGCAACCATGCGCAGGGCGTGGCCCTGGCGGCGCAGCGTCTGGGTACCCATGCGTTGATCGTGATGCCGGTGACCACGCCGCAGATCAAGATCGAGGCGGTCGAGCGCCTGGGCGCCGACGTGGCCTTGCACGGCGAGGACTATGCCGCCGCCTATCGCCACGCGCAGTCGCTGGCGGACGCCCGTGGCCGCACGTTCGTGCATCCGTATGACGACCCGCTGGTCATCGCCGGACAGGGCACCATCGGCGCCGAGCTGCTGCGTCAGCGTCAGGGGGGGCTGGATGCCATCTTCGTGCCGGTGGGGGGCGGGGGGCTGATCGGCGGCATCGCCGCCTACGTCAAGCGCCTGCGCCCGGACATTCGCATCATCGGCGTGGAATCGGACGATGCCGACGCCATGGATCGATCGCTGCGCCGCGGACGGCGCGTCAGCCTGCGCAGCGTCGGCCTGTTCGCCGACGGCACTGCGGTGCGTCAGGTCGGGCGCGAACCGTTTCGCCTGGTCCGCCAGTACGTGGACGAGATGCTGCTGGTGAACCACGACGAGATCTGTGCCGCCATCAAGGACACGTTCGAGGACACGCGCGCCATCGTCGAGCCGGCCGGCGCCCTGGCACTGGCCGGGCTGAAGCGCTATGTGGCGCGCGAGCGCTGTCGTGGCAAATCACTGGCGGCCATCTGCTCGGGTGCCAACATGAACTTCGACCGCCTGCGGTATGTCGCCGAACGGGCGGAGATCGGGGAACGGCGCGAGGCCATCTTCGCCGCCACCATTCCCGAGCGGCCCGGCAGTTTTCGCCAGTTCTGCGAGGCCATCGGCGCGCGTCAGATCACCGAGTTCAACTACCGCTACGCCGGCGCCGAGGAGGCGCACGTCTATGTGGGCGTGCAGACGGCCGGCAACCAGCGTCAGGCGCTGTATGCCGAGCTGCGCCGGCACGGGTACGCGGTGGTGGATCTGACCGACAGCGAGGCGGCCAAGCTGCACCTGCGCCACATGGTCGGCGG
>DQBD01000143.1:3362-4361 GCA_003526065.1 Gammaproteobacteria bacterium
GCGCACTGGAACATCAGCCTGTTCCATTACCGCAATCACGGCGCCGCCGATGGCCGCGCCCTGGTCGGCCTGCAGGTGCCGCCGGGCGAGCGCGCACGCTTTCGCGCCCACCTGGCGCAGGCGGGCCTCGACTGGGTGGACGAGACCGACAGCGCCGGGTATCGGCTGTTCCTGGAGTAGACGCCGCGCCGTGCCGTCGCGTGCCCGTGCCGGCATGACGCCGGGGCACCGGCGCGACAGCGGCGGCGCTTTTTAATTAAAGTCTGCGCCCCATCAGGAGGAGATGCGGATGGCAGACGACAGCCAACGGCCGGTGGACAGCACCCGGCGCTCGCTCGTATTGGCCGCCGGCGGGGGCGTTCTGGCCGCCGGGCTGGGCAGCCTGCCGGTGAACGCCGCCCGTGCCGCACAGGAGGCATGGGACCATCAGACCGACGTGCTGGTGGTCGGCAGCGGCGCGGCCGGCTTCAGCGCCGCGCTGTTCGCCCGCGAGGCCGGGGCCGAGGTGCTGATGCTGGAGAAGGGCCCGGTGCCCGGCGGCACCACGGTGCGCTCCGGTGGCGTGCACTACATTCCCAACAACCGGTTTCTGCGGGCCGCCGGCGTGGCCGACCCGCGCGAGGACTTTCTGCGCCTGGCGGTGCGCATGAGCTACCCGGACCGCTACCGTCCGCAGGCCGAGCATTTTGGTGCCGGCGCGCGCGAATTTGCGCTGCTCGAGGCCTTTTACGACCACGCCGCGCCGACGGTGGACCGGCTCACGCAGCTGGGCATCGTCGACTACCTGCCGTTCGTCGACTACGACGACCGGCCATTTCCGGACAACTATGCCGAGCTGCCGGAAAATCGCGCGCCGCGCGGCCGCGGCATGGTGTGCAAGCCGCGCGAGCACCGCGACGGGCGCTTCTACTACCGCAACGGTGGCGGAGTCGGGGTGGACCTGATCGAGCTGCTGCAGACCGCAGCGCAGGCACGCGACATCGGCATTCTCACCCGCCA
>DQBD01000074.1 GCA_003526065.1 Gammaproteobacteria bacterium
AGCGTTTGCGGTCGCTGAGGTCATCGTGGGTCAGCAGAATCTGCGCCGTATGGATATCATGGCGCTTGAACTGGGCCTCCCAGGTCTGCACAAGCCCCATCTGCCCCACAGCAGCCGCAGCCTGCAACTCGTGCAAGTGCTGGGGGCGAACTGTCCAACCAAGGCGACTCATGCCTTCGGCGACCGAGCCGGAGGACACCACCACCACCTCGCGGCCGTGGGCGCGCAGCTGCGCCAGTTGCGCCACCCAGCCGGCGATGGCCGGCTGGTCCAGGCCGGTGCCACCGGCGGTCAGCAACGCGCTGCCGATCTTCACCACCCAGCGTCCGCTGCCGGCGTAGGCAGCGCGGCTCATGGCTCCGCCTGGGCGGTGTTTTGCTCGAGGTGCTGCATCACGGCCTCGCACAGGGCCTGGCAACCGTTGCCGGTGGCCGCCGAAATGACGAACAGCGGGCCGTCCCAGTCCAGTTCGGTGGCGACGGCCGCGGCGCGTTCGTGTGCCTCATCGGCCGGCAGCAGGTCGGCCTTGTTCAGCACCAGCCAGCGGGGCAGTGCCGCCAGGTCGGGGTCGAAGGCCTCGAGTTCGGCGACGATCTTGCGCGCTTCCTCGGCCGGCTTGCTGGCCGGGTCGGCGGGCGCCAGGTCGAGCAGGTGCAGCAGCAGGCGGGTGCGCGACAGGTGACGCAGGAACTGCGTGCCAAGGCCGGCGCCGGCGGCCGAGCCCTCGATCAGGCCCGGGATGTCGGCCATCACGAAGCGCCGCAGCCGGTCCACCTCGACCACGCCCAGTTCCGGGTTGAGGGTGGTGAACGGGTAATCGGCAACCTTCGGCCGCGCCTGCGACACGGCCGACAACAGGGTGGACTTGCCGGCGTTGGGCGCGCCCAGCAGGCCGACGTCCGCCAGCAGGCGCAGTTCGAGTGCCAGGCGGCGCTGCTCACCGGGCTTGCCGGGGCTGGTCTGGCGCGGGGCGCGGTTGATGCTGCTCTTGTAGCGCGTGTTGCCGAGGCCGTGAAAGCCGCCGGCTGCCACCTTCAGGCGCTGGCCGTGGCGGGTCAGGTCGCCGATCAGTTCCTCGGTGTCGGCGTCACGCACCACGGTGCCGACCGGCACCTTGATGTCGCAGTCGGCACCGGAGCGGCCGGTACGGTTGCTGCCGGCGCCGGCCTGGCCGCTTTCCGCATTGAACTGGCGCTGGTAGCGGAAGTCGCTGAGGGTGCTCAGGCCCTCGTCGGCGACCAGATAGACGCTGCCGCCATCGCCGCCATCGCCGCCGTCCGGCCCGCCGAAGGGGATGAATTTCTCGCGCCGGAAGGCGAGGCACCCGTTGCCGCCCTTGCCGCCGGTAACGGTGATGGTGGCTTCATCGACGAATCGCATGGCGACAACCCAGGCATTACAAACACAAAACCCCGCCGAGGCGGGGCTTTGCTACCGGCCGCGCCGGGGTATGGCAGTCCGTGTCAGACAGCCGGTTCGACGCTGATGAACCGGCGGTTCTTCTGGCCGCCGGTGTGGAAGCGTACCTGACCGTCGACCAGTGCAAACAGCGTGTGGTCACGCCCGATGCCGACGTTGTCACCGGCATGGAAGGCAGTGCCACGCTGGCGTACCAGGATGTTGCCGGCCAGTACCTGCTGACCGCCGAAGCGCTTGACGCCCAGGCGCTTGGAAATGGAATCGCGGCCGTTGCGGGAACTGCCGGCGGCTTTTTTGTGTGCCATGGCTGCTAGGGCTCCTTGAGCGTGGTGTTACGGGGCGCCGATGCCGGTGATGGCGATTTCGGTGTAGTGCTGGCGGTGGCCCATCTGCTTTTGATGGTGCTTGCGCCGGCGGAACTTGATGATGCGGATCTTCGGATGCCGGCCGACGGCGCGCAGTTCGGCGGTGACCGTTGCACCCTCGACGTAGGGCCGACCGACTTTCACTTCGCCGCCGGCGCCGACCATCAGCACCTGGTCGAAGGTGAGCGTGTCGCCGACCGCGCCGGGCAGCTTTTCAACCTTCAGCACGCTGCCCTGTTCAACCCGGTACTGCTTGCCGCCGGTTTCGATTACCGCAAACATGGAATTCCCCGATGCCGATGTCGGCCCAGGCGGTGCTACCACCCGGCCAAGAAAAAGGGCGAGAATTCTATTCCCGCTGCGGGCGCAGGGTCAAACGGCTTGACACCCGTGGTGCCCGAAACCTAGCATCCGCCGGCTTTCCAGGGCCCCTGTCCGCGCATGACCGCCACTTCTCTTGCCACCTTGCTGGCGCCGGCCGCTGCCGACATGGCTGCCGTCAACGCCCTCATCGAACAGCGTCTGCACTCGTCGGTGCCGACCATCGATCAGTTGTCCGGCTACATCATCCACAGCGGCGGCAAGCGCCTGCGGCCGGTGATGGCGGTGCTGGCGGCGCGCGCCTGCGGTTACGAGGGCGAGCGGCATCATCTGCTGGCGGCCGTGGTCGAGTTCATTCACACCGCCACCCTGCTGCACGACGACGTGGTGGACGAGTCGGACCTGCGCCGCGGGCGGCAGACCGCCAACAGCCGCTTCGGCAACGGACTGTCGGTGCTGGTTGGCGACTTCCTGTACTCGCGTTCGTTCCAGATGATGGTGGAACTGGGGCTGGCCGAGGTGATGGACGTGCTGGCGGGCGCCACCAATCGGATTTCCGAAGGCGAGGTGTTGCAGTTCCTGAACCGCCGCAACATCGACGCCACCCCCGACCAGTGCCTGGCCATCGCCCGCAGCAAGACCGCCACCCTGTTCGATGCGGCTGCCCGTTGCGGTGCCCTGTTGGCCGGTCAGCCGCCGCAGCGCCAGCAGGCGCTGGGCGATTACGGCCTCAACTTCGGCCTTGCCTACCAGCTGGTGGACGACCTGCTCGACTACCAGGGTGATGCGGCGCGCATCGGCAAGAACCTGGGTGACGACCTGGCCGAGGGCAGCCCCACGCTGCCGCTGGCCTATGCGCTGCAGCATGGCGACGCGCGGCAGGTGCAGGTGGTGCGGGAAGCCCTGCGCCAGGGCGGCGTGCCGGACTTTGCCGCGGTGCTCGACGTGATTGAATCGACCGGGGCCATCGCGTACACTGCGCGGCTCGCGCGGACCTACGCCGAGCGTGCCGAAGCGGCGCTCGACGGCTTGCCCGACTCGCCGGCCTTGCAGGCGTTGCAGGGTCTGGCACGGTTTGCGGTTTCCCGGGATTTCTAGACGTTTCCTGTGATCGCCCCTGGTGGCGACCGCAGCACGAGTGTCGCAATCGGGGTGTAGCTCAGCTTGGTAGAGCACCGTCTTCGGGAGGCGGGGGCCGGAGGTTCGAATCCTCTCACCCCGACCAATTGCGATCTTCCTGGCCTGTCCGGCGCCTCGCCGGTGCGGCTGCCCCCGGCGCGCTGACGACCGGGTATGACGTTTCCCTTGCAGTTGGCACAGGCGCGGATCGGGGTGATGGGCCTCGGTTACGTGGGCCTGCCGCTGGCCGTGGCCTTCGCCCGGCAGTTGCCGACACTCGGCTTCGACATCGACCGGCAGCGCATCGCCGCCCTGAAGGCGGGCCATGACAGCACCGGCGAGGTCGATGCCGACACACTGGCCGCGTCCTGCGTGGGCCTGAGCGCCGACCTCACGGACCTGGCCGCCTGCAACACCTTCATCATCACCGTGCCGACGCCGGTGGATGCGCACCGGCGGCCCGATTTCGGCCCGCTGCTGGCGGCCAGCCGCGCTGTTGGCCAGGTCATGTCCCCCGGCGCGGTGGTGGTGTACGAGTCCACCGTATATCCGGGCGCCACCGAAGAAGTGTGCGTGCCGGTGATCGAGCGCGAGTCGGGCCTGGTCTGCAACCGCGATTTTTTCGTCGGCTACAGCCCCGAGCGCATCAATCCGGGGGATCGCGAGCACCGGCTGGAAACGGTGACCAAGATCACCGCCGGCTCGACGCCGGCCGCGGCCGATTACATCGACGCCCTCTACGGCACACTGACGCGGACCCACCGTGCCAGCAGCATCCGCGTGGCCGAGGCGGCCAAGGTGATCGAGAACACGCAGCGCGACCTGAACATCGCGCTGGTCAACGAACTGGCGCTGATCTTCAATCGGCTGGGTATCGACACCGGCGAGGTGCTGGAGGCGGCGGGGACCAAGTGGAACTTCCTGCCGTTCCGGCCGGGCCTGGTCGGCGGACACTGCATCGGCGTCGATCCGTACTACCTGACCTACAAGGCACAGGAGATCGGCTACCACCCGGAGATCATCCTGGCCGGGCGCCGCATCAATGACGGCATGGGCCGTTACGTGGCCGAGCGCGTGGCGCGCCTGCTGGTGCGCCGGCGCCTGCCGGTGGCCGGCGTGCGGGCACTGGTGCTCGGCATCACGTTCAAGGAGAACTGTCCGGATGTTCGTAACACGCGCGTGGTAGACGTGGTGCGTGAACTCGAGGATCTGGGCATGACGGTGGATGTACACGACCCCTGGGCCGACCCCGCGCAGTGCGAGGCGGAGTACGGCATTCGCCTGTGTGCGCAGCCGCAGCCGGCCGCCTACGGCGCCATCGTGCTGGCCGTGGCGCACCGGCAGTTCGCGGCGCTGGACGGCCCGTCGCTGGCGGCGCTGAAGGCGCCGCAGGCGGTGGTCTACGACATCAAGTCGGTGCTGGCGCGCAACCTGGTGGACGAGCGGCTGTGAGCAGTCACGACGGGGCCCTGCCGCCCATGCGCATCCTGGTCACCGGCACCGCCGGTTTCATCGGTTCGGCGGTGGCCGAGCGCCTGCTGGCGCAGGGGCACGAGGTCATCGGCCTGGACGAGGTCAACGACTACTACGACGTCAACCTGAAGCTGGCGCGCCTGGCGCGTCTGACGCCGCACGCCAACTTCACCGAGGCGCGCATCCGCCTGCAGGACCGCGGCGCCATGGAGCGCCTGTTCGCCCAGGCGCGCCCGCAGCGGGTCATCCACCTGGCCGCGCAGGCCGGCGTGCGGTACTCGCTGACCCACCCGCATGCCTATGTCGACGCGAACCTGGTCGGCTTCATGAACATTCTGGAAGGGTGCCGCCACGGTGCGGTGGAGCACCTGGTGTATGCCTCGAGCAGTTCGGTGTACGGCGCCAACACCAAGCTGCCGTTCTCCGAGCACGATCTGGCCGATCACCCGGTCAGCCTGTATGCCGCCACCAAGCGTTCGAACGAGCTGATGGCGCACTGCTATGCCCACCTGTACGGGCTGCCGGTCAGTGGCCTGCGGTTCTTTACCGTCTACGGGCCGTGGGGCCGGCCGGACATGGCCCTGTTCCTGTTCACCCGCGCCATCCTGGCCGGAGAACCGGTGGACGTGTTCAACGCCGGTCACCACCGGCGCGACTTCACCTACATCGACGACATCGTCGAGGGCGTGCTGCGCGTCACGGCGCGGGTGGCCGCGCCCGATCCGGCCTGGGACGGCGGGCGGCCGGACCCGGCCACCAGCACGGCGCCGTTTCGCATCTACAACATCGGCAACAACCGGCCGGTGGAACTGCTGCGTTACCTGGAGGTGCTGGAGGCGTGTCTGGGTCGCAAGGCCGAGAAACGTCTGTTGCCGATGCAACCGGGCGACGTGCCGGAGACCTGCGCCGACATCGACGACCTGGCCGGTGACGTCGGCTACCAGCCGGCCACGCCGGTGGAGGTGGGCGTGCGCCGTTTCGTCGACTGGTACCGAGACTACTATCGGGTGTAGGTGCCTCAGGCGCCGAAGCGCGACAGGTCGCCCTTGCCGGGCCGGATCACCTGCGGCACGCCGTCCTCGAACGCCACCACGGTGCTGACCTGGTAGTCGCACGGGCCCGCGTCCAGCAGCAGGTCGATGTGCTTTCCCAGACGCTCGGCAATGTCGTCCGGGTCGACCAGCGGAAACTCATCGTCCGGCAGTTGCAGTGTGCTCGACAGCAGCGGCGCGTCGCGCAGCGCCAGCAGACCGAGCGGCACCGCATGGTCGCTGATGCGGATGCCGGCCGCCCGGCGGCGGTCCTGCAGGCGCTTGGGCACCTCGCGCGTGGCCGGCAGCACGAAGGTGTACGGCCCCGGCGTGCTGGCGCGCAGCAGGCGGTGTTCGGCGGTGCCCAGCGTGGCGTAGGTGGACACCTGCGACAGGTCACGGCACAGCAGCGTGAACGGGTGCTGACCGTCCAGGCGGCGCAGGGCGCGGATGCGCTCCACGGCGGTCTTGTCGGTCGGCTCGCACAGCAGCACGTAGCTGCAGTCGGTCGGGCAGGCCAGCAGCGCCCCGCGGGCGAGTGCCTCGGCGGCCTTGCCGAGCAGGCGTTGCTGCGGATTGTCCGGGTGCACGTGAAAGCGCTGCATGGGTCACGCCGGTGGCGGTGGTGGTCAGGCGCGGCATGGTAGCGTTATCCCCTCGTTCTCGCCGAGGCGCTTCGCCCGGCGGAAGTGGCCTTAAGCAATCCCGAGGTTGGCTGGCGTGAAGCTGTTGTTCGATTTCCTGCCCATCGTGGTGTTCTTTGTCGCCTACAAGGTGGCGGGCATCTACTGGGCCACGGGCGCCGCGGTGGCGGTGTCGGCCTTGCAGATCGCCGCGCTGCGCGTCGGTCGCCGGCCGGTGGACAGGACGCAGTGGTTCAACCTGGCGCTGCTGGCGGGTCTGGGCGGGCTGACCATCGCCCTGCGTGACGAGCGCTTCATCATGTGGAAGCCGAGCCTGATCAACTGGGCGTTTGCGCTGGCGTTCGCCGCGAGCCTGCTCGGACGCATGCCGCTGGCGGAGCGCCTGCTGGGCGGACAGCTGGCGCTGCCGCGTGCGGTGTGGCGGCGCCTGACGGTCGGCTGGGTGGCGTTCTTCCTGCTCAGCGGCGCGCTCAACGCGTACGTCGCCTTCGTCTACCAGGTCACGCCCGATCGTCTCGACGCCGGGCAACAGGCCGTCTACCAGCAGGTGGCGGTCGATGACGCCCGTTATGTCGACGCGGTCGAGGGCAAGGAATGGGCGCAGCTGGCCCCGGAACAGCAGGCTGCCGTGGCGGCACTCACGCCGGCGCAGCGCCAGGCCGCCTATCTGCACAAGCTGCACCAGGATCTGTGGGTCGACTTCAAGCTGTTCGGCCTGCTCGGCCTGACGCTGGCGTTCGCCCTGGCGCAGGGCGTGTACCTGAGCCGTCATCTGCCGCCGGCCACGGCGGGCGGGGAGTCGGCGGCATGAGTGACGCCACTGACCGGCCGCAGCGCATCCGGGTGTGTCTGGAGACGGCGTTTGCACCGACCCGGCTGGAGTTGATCGATGACAGCCATCGCCACGCCGGCCATGCCGGTGCGCGCGAGGGGGGGCATTTCATCCTGCGCATCGCGGCCCCGGCGTTCGCCGGCAAACGGCCGCTGGAGTGTCACCGGATGATCTATGCCGCCCTCGGCGAGCTGATGCGCACCGACATTCACGCGCTCAGCATCGAGTTGCTGCCGCCGGGGTTGGACGGCGCGGACTAGCGCCTCGGGTCGAGACCGTGCCGTGAACGCAGAACGTCACGCACGGGGTGACGCCTGACAGGGCGCATGCGAGGAGGAGTGACGGGATGACACAGCGAATCGGCAAACGGGCGGTGTTGGTGGCGGCCAACGCGCCGCTGGAGATCTGGCAGCGGCCGGTGGCGGATCCGGCCGCCGGCGAAGTGCTGGTACGCCTGACCCACGGTGGGGTGTGCGGTACCGACGTGCATTTCTGGCGCGGCGAGGTGCCGCTGCCGGGTCCGGTGGTGCTCGGGCACGAGGGCGTGGGTGTGGTCGAGGCACTCGGTGCCGGCGTGGGCACCGATTACGCCGGCAGTCCGCTGGCGGTGGGCGACCGCGTCTATTGGCAGCCGGTGGCACCGTGCCAGCGTTGCCACGCCTGCACGGTGCTGGGTGACGTGTCGATGTGCGAGAACGCCTTCGCCGGTGTGTTCGGCGATGCGGGCGGGCCGACCGCGGCCAGCTATTGCGACTTCGCCACGCTGCGTGCCGGGCTGCCGTTCTATCGCGTGCCGGACGACACGCCGTCGGACGCGGTGATTGCGCTCGGCTGTGCGTTGCCGACGGTGCTGCAGGGCATCGAACGGCTGGAGGGCATCCGTCCGGGGATGAGTGTGGTGGTGCAGGGTTGCGGTCCGGTCGGCCTGGCGGCGACGCTGCTTGCGCACCTGTCCGGTGCCGCGCCGCTGATCGTCATCGGCGCGCCGCAGCGGCGCCTGGCGGTGGCGCGGCAGTTCGGTGCCACCGACACCCTGGACATGGACGAACTGCCCGATGCCGCAGCGCGCGCCGCGCGGGTGCGCGAGCTCACCGGCGGGCGCGGCGCCGACGTGGTGATCGAGGC
>DQBD01000125.1:0-143 GCA_003526065.1 Gammaproteobacteria bacterium
GTGCACATGATCGAGACCATCAACAAGCTCAACCGCGTGTCGCGCCAGCTGTTCCAGCAGCTCGGCCGTGAGCCGACCCCGGAGGAGCTGGCGGTCAAGATGGAAATGGCCGAGGACAAGATCCGCAAGGTGCTGAAGATCGC
>DQBD01000125.1:378-6475 GCA_003526065.1 Gammaproteobacteria bacterium
AGGTGCTGAAGATCGCCAAGGAACCGATTTCCATGGAGACGCCCATCGGCGACGACGAGGACTCCAGCCTCGGCGATTTCATCCAGGACTCGAACGCCCCGCTGCCGATCGACATCAGCACCGCCGAGAGCCTGCGCGAGGCCACGCAGGACGTGCTCGGTTCGCTGACGCCGCGCGAGGCCAAGGTCCTGCGCATGCGCTTTGGCATCGAGATGAACACCGACCACACGCTCGAGGAAGTCGGCAAGCAGTTCGACGTCACGCGTGAGCGTATCCGGCAGATAGAGGCCAAGGCACTGCGCAAGCTGCGTCATCCGACCCGGTCCGAGAAGCTGCGCAGCTTCCTGGACTGAAATCCGCCGTCGACCGGACAACTCAGGCAAGGGCCTTTAGCTCAATCGGTTAGAGCAGCGGACTCATAATCCGTTGGTTGTGGGTTCGAGTCCCACAGGGCCCACCACCCCCGAGACCGGTCGCGGCGGTGATAATGAACCCCCGCCCGAACTGCCCGAGTCGCCGTGCGCTGCCTGGTCCTTCGCCACGCCCCCGCCGAGTCCAGCCAGCCGGACGCCGAACGCCCACTCAGTGCGGCCGGCGCCAACCTGCTGCGCCAGGCGCGTGGCCCGCTGCACACCCTGGTGCCGGACACACGCCTGGTGGCCCACAGCCCGCTGCGACGTGCCCGCGAGACCGCCACCCTGCTGGCGGAAGTGTTCGCGGTCCCGGTGGTCGAGACCCCTGCGCTGGCCCCCGGCAACCTCGATGACCTGTTGCCCTGGCTGACCGGCCAGGCCGGCACGGCGGCGGTGGTCGGCCACGAGGACGACCTCAGCTACTGGGTCTGCCATATGCTCACCGGCCAGGCCGGACGCTTCTTCCACTTCGAGCGGGCCGGCGCCTGCCTGCTGGAATTCCGCGGCCGGCCGCGTCCCGGCGGCGCCGACCTGCACTGGCTGCTCCCCCCCGAACTGCTGGCGCGCATGGCGCGCCGCTAGGCCAGCGACGTTTCATGCCCACACCCAACACCGACACCGGTTTCGACACCATCGCCGCCGTCGACCTGGGCTCGAACAGCTTCCATCTGATGGTCGGACGCGTGGCCGGCGAGGAGGTCCAGGTCATCGACCGGCTGCGCGAACCGATACGTCTGGGCAGCGGACTGGATGACGACGGCAACCTCACCCCGGCCATTTGTGCCGAGGCACTGGCCTGCCTGAACCGCTTCGGGGAACGCCTGCGCCGCCTGCCGCAGGGCGCCGTGCGCGCCGTCGGCACCAATGCCCTGCGCCGCGCCGGCAATGGCGAGCGCTTTCTGGCCGACGCGCGACGGGCGCTGGGCCACCCGATCGAAATCGTGTCCGGCGTCGAGGAAGCGCGGCTGATCTACATCGGCGTGGCACACAGCGTGCCCGCCGACGACCGCCAGCAGTTGGTGATCGACATCGGCGGCGGCAGCACCGAACTGATCATCGGTCGCCGCTACCAGCCGCTGCGCCTGGAGAGTCTCTACCTGGGCTGCGTGTCGCACAGCCAGCGTTACTTCGGCGACGGCCGCATCACCCCCTCGCGCCTGCGCGACGCCGAACTGGCCGCCCTGCAGGAACTCGAACCGGTCGCCGCCGACTATCGCGCGCTGGGCTGGCAGCGCGCCATCGGTGCCTCCGGCAGCATGGTGTCGGTGGCAGAAGCCCTGCGCTGCGCCGGATTCGTCAAGAACGGCGGCATTACCGTCAGCGGGCTGCAGCGGCTGCGAAAGCACGTGCTGGAACTGGGCCGCGTCGACCGCCTCGACCGCCTGCAGGTACGTGCCGACCGCGTCCCCGTCTTCATGGGGGGGCTGGCCATCGTGCTGGCCCTGTTCGAGGGCCTGGGCATCAAGCGGCTGGAGATATCCGACGGTGCCCTGCGCCAGGGATTGCTCTACGACCAGCTGGGACGCATCCACAACGCCGACATCCGCGACCGCACGGTGGCGCAGATGATGCGCCGCTACCACGTCGATACCAGCCACGCCCGGCGCATCATGCGCACCGCCCAGCGCGGCCTGGACCTGATCGGCGCTGCCTGGGACCTGACCGACCCGCACTGGCGTCAGCTGCTGGGCTGGGCCGCCCTGCTGCATGAAATCGGCCTTGATGTGGCCCACGCCCAGTACCACAAGCACGGCGCCTACATCCTGCAACACGCCGACCTGGCCGGCTTCTCCCGCCAGGAACAGCACCAGCTGGCGCTGCTGGTGCGCGTGCACCGGCGCAAGTTCGCCCTCGGCGAATTCGCCGCGCTCGACGACGAGGCACGCCGGCCGCTGATGCGCCTTGCCCTGTTACTGCGCCTGGCTGCGGTACTGCACCGCAGCCGCGCCGCGCTGCGGCTGAGTCGCTTCAGCCTGCGCGCGGACGGTGCCGTGCTGTGCCTGGGCTTTCCACCCGGCTGGCTGGAGCGCCACCCCCTGACCGAGGCGGACCTGCGACAGGAAGCACAGTTCCTGGCCGCCGCGGGCTTCGAACTGCGCATCGAGGACACCTAGAAGATCTTCGCCCCACCCGGCCCGAACGCAGGTATGCACTATCATCTACCGACCAATGCATGAACCTGTGGGCCCGACACCGGTCCCAACCATTCCGTTTTCCCTTACGCAATCGGAGGTCGTCTTGAACAAACCGCTCGAACAATCCAACCCATCCGGCCTGTACCAGTCCCAGTACGGCCACTTCATCGGCGGCCAGTGGGTCGAGGGCGCCAGCGGCGCCACCATCGATCTGTTCAACCCGGCCACCGGTGAAACCCTGTCGCGCATCGCCGCCGGCAACGCCACGGACGTCGAGCGCGCCGTCGCCGCCGCTTCCGAGGCCTTCAAGACCTGGGGCCACAGCACCCCGGCCCAGCGCCAGGAAGTGCTGATCGAGATCGCCCGTCGCCTGAAGGCGCGCATGCAGGATTTCGCCCTGCTGGAGACCCTCAACAACGGCAAGCCGATCCGCGAGTCGATGCACTTCGACGTGCCGGCCGCCATCGGCCAGTTCGAACTGTTCGCCGGCGCCGCCTGGCACCTGCACGGGCAGGCCATGGACTTCCCGGACGCGCTCGGCGTGGTGCACCGCGAGCCCTACGGCGTGGTGGCACAGATCATCCCGTGGAACGTGCCGCTGATCATGATGGCGACCAAGATCGCCCCGGCCCTGGCCGCCGGCAACACCATCGTGCTGAAGCCCGCCGAGACGGTGTGCCTGTCGGTGCTGGAGTTCTTCCGCGAGATGCAGGACGTGATCCCGCCGGGCGTGGTGAACGTGGTCACCGGCTACGGCGCCGACGTCGGCGAGCCGCTGGTCACCCACCCGCAGGTGCGCAAGGTGGCGTTCACCGGCTCCCTGCCGACCGCGCGCCGCATCATGCAGTACGCCTCGGTCAACATCATTCCGCAGACGCTGGAGCTCGGCGGCAAGTCGGCCCACATCGTGTGTGACGACGCCGACATCGACGCGGCGGTGGAAAGCGCCGCCCTGTCCACGGTGTTCAACAAGGGCGAAGTCTGCCTCGCCGGCACGCGCCTGCTGGTGCAGGAGAGCATCCGCGACGAGTTCCTGGAAAAACTGTCCCGCACGCTGGACGGCATCCGCATGGGTGATCCGACCGACCCGGCCACGCAGATGGGTGCCCAGGCGTCGGTCATGCAGCGCGACAAGGTGCTGTCGTACCTCGACATCGGTGTGCAGGAAGGTGCCAAGGTGTTCCGCGGCGGCAAGCGCGCCTCGGTGCCGGGCTTCGAGAACGGCAACTTCATCGAGCCGACCATCTTCGTCGACGTCGACAACCGCATGCGCATCGCCCAGGAGGAAATCTTCGGGCCGGTCACCTGCGCCATCACCTTCAAGAACGACGACGAAGCCATCGCGCTGGCCAACGACAGCACCTACGGCCTCGGCGGCGGTCTGTGGACGCGCAACCTGGCGCGCGCCCACCGCATCTCGCGGTCCATGCAGACCGGCACCGTGTGGGTGAACCGCTACTTCAACCTCAAGCCCGGCATGCCGCTGGGCGGGTACAAGCAAAGCGGCTTCGGGCGCGAGTTCTGCTTCGACATCCTGGAGCACTACACGCTGACCAAGAGCGTGGTGATCAACCTCGAAGAAGGCCCGATGGGCATCTTCCAGCACTGAGGTCTGCGCCACCGGACGGCCCGCCCGGCGGGCCCGTCCGGTGCGTGCGGCGGTCGGTGCGTCAGCGCCGCCCGCCACGAAACCGGCCCGGCTGTCATGCAGCCGGGCTTTTTTTGTGCCCGGCGCACGCGCGCGCGCCACGGCGCAGGTACCTTAGGCGGCGCCATGATCCTTCGTCTGCTGCAACGCCTTGCGCTGTGTCTTGCCCTTGGCCTGACGGCCGGCGCCACCGCCCGTGCCGCCGAGGCCACCGTGGCCGTGGCCGCCAATTTCTCCACCGCCATGGACCACCTGGTACCGGCCTTCGAACAGGCCAGCGGCCACCGGCTGACCGTGGTGCTGGGCTCGTCCGGCAAGCTGGCGGCACAGGTCCAGCAGGGCGCGCCGTTCGACGTGTTCCTGTCGGCGGATGTCGAGCGGCCCGCCGCGCTGCAGGCCGCCGGGTTCGCGGTGCCGGACAGCCGCTTCACCTACGCGCTGGGCCGACTGGTGCTGTGGAGCGCCGACCCGCAGGCCTTCAGCGACGGCCCGGCCTACCTGGCCGCCGGCCGGTTCCGGCACCTGGCCATCGCCAACCCCGCCCTGGCGCCCTACGGCACGGCGGCGCAGCAGGCGCTGCAGGCGCTTGGCGTATGGCCGGCGCTGCAGGACCGTCTCGTCCGCGCCGAGAACATCGGCCAGACCTATGCCATGGTCGCCGGCGGCGCCACACCGGCCGGCTTCGTGGCGCTGGCGCAGCTGACGGACCCCACGCCCGGCAGCCGCTGGCCGGTGCCGCAGGAGCTGCATGCACCCATCCGCCAGGATGCCCTGCTGCTGGTGCGCGGCCGCGACAATCCCGCCGCCCGGGCCTTTCTGGACTACCTCGGCAGCCCGCCGGCACGCGCGGTGATCACCGCGCTGGGCTACGACCTGCCCTGACGCCGTGGCCGATCTCGACCTCGGCCCCGTCTGGCTGACCCTGCGCCTGGCCGCGGTGACCGTGCTGCTGCTGCTGCTGGTCGGCACGCCGCTGGCCTGGTGGCTGGCGCACACCCGCACCCGCGTGAAACCGCTCATCGAGGCCGTCACCGCGCTGCCGCTGGTGCTGCCGCCCACGGTGCTGGGCTTTTACCTGCTGGTGCTGTTCGCGCCGGGGGCGCCGCTGGGCGGCGCCTGGCTGGGGCTGACCGGACACACCCTCACCTTCTCGTTCAGCGGGCTGGTGCTGGCGTCCATGCTCTACTCGCTGCCGTTCGTGGTGCAGCCGCTGCAGGGCGCCTTCGAGGCGGTCGGCCGCGGCCCGCTGGAGGCCGCCGCGGTGCTCGGCGCCCGGCCGCTGGATGCCTTCTTCACCGTGGCCAGCCCGCTTGCCCTGCGCGGCTACCTGACCGCCACCGTGCTCGGCTTTGCCCACACGCTGGGCGAATTCGGCGTGGTGCTGATGGTGGGCGGATCCATTCCCGGCGACACCCGAACGATTTCAATTGCAATCTATGACCGCGTGCAGGCTTTCGATGAAGCGGCGGCGGGCGAGATGGCGGCGGTGCTGCTCGCGATTTCGCTCGCCACCATCGCGCTCACCTTTTTTCTGACGCAGCGCGTCGGGCGGCGACATGGATAAGGCCCTTTCCGTCCATGTGGCGCAAGCGGCACCCTTCCCGCTTGAAGCGGCGTTCGATGTGGCGCCCGGGGAAGTCATGGCGCTTGTGGGGCCGTCCGGCAGCGGCAAGACAACCGTCCTCAGGAGCATTGCCGGTTTTCACAAGCCGCAAGAGGGGCGCATTGTCTGCAATGGAGTCACATGGTTCAACAGCGCGGCATGTCTTTCGCTCGCGCCGCGCAAACGCCGGGCGGGCTTCGTGTTCCAGTCCTATGCGCTGTTCCCCCATATGACGGCCCTGCAGAATGTGATGGAGGCGCTGGGCGACCGGCCGCATGGCGAGCGGGAAGACGCGGCG
>DQBD01000022.1:0-3630 GCA_003526065.1 Gammaproteobacteria bacterium
AGCGCGCCGAGTTTCCAGTTGGCGTTGAACACCCAGCGCTGGGGCGGGCCGAGCACTTCCATGCCGGCCGGGCTGCGGTTGGCGAAAAGGTCGATGTAGAAGCGCGAATCGCCCAGGTAGTCGTCCAGCGAGGGCGCGTCCGGGTCCCAGCTGCCAAAGATGAGGCCGGCGTACTCGGCCACCTTGGGCATGGCGATCAGGTCGTCGCCGACCGCGCCGATGAGGGTGGCGATTTCCGGCGGGTAGGCGGCCTGCTTGAGCTCGCCTTCGAGGCCGAACACCCAGCCGTGGTAGGGGCAGCGGAAGGTCCTGGCGTTGCCGGCGTCGGCGCGGCACAGCTGCGTGCCGCGGTGCGGGCAGCTGTTGTGGAAGGCGCGCACGGTGCCGTCTTCGCCGCGCACCACCAGCACCGGGTCATTGCTCAGCTGGCGGGTGACGTAGTCGCCGGGCTGCGGGATTTCCGACGCATGGGCCAGGAACAGCCAGCTTCTGGCGAACACGCGTTCCTGTTCCAGTTGCCAGATGGCCTGGTCGGTGAAGATGGCACGGGCCGCCGTGCCGGCCTCGACGTCCACCCAGTCGCGGCCCGCCGGCAGTGTGCGGTGAGGTTGATTCACGTCCGTGTGCCTCAGATGAGAAAGGTCAGGTTGTCGAAGGCCTCGTCGCGTTCCTGCAACGTGACCACTTTCTGGCGGATACGGAAGCTGTCGCCGGCCGGCTGCAGGCGGTAATGCGCCGCGCCGGACAGCAGGGCCTGCCGGTGGCGGCGCAGCAGCGTCAGGATGAAGCGGCACTCGACGGCCAGCTCCGGCCCGTCGGATGGCTCGATCAGCACGTTGCCGACCAGGCGCGTGGTGTGGGTCGGCGGCTGCTGGGCCCAGAAGGCCCGGCTGTCCATGCGCGTCAGGCGCTCGCGCAGGCGGTGCGTGTTGTCGTAGATCAGCGCCACCGCCTGCTCGGCCGGTCCGTCCTGACCGGAGGGCACCCAGTACAGGCCATCCTCGGTGAACAGGTCCACCCACTGCGCGAAGTGCCTGTCGTCCAGCAGCCGGGCTTCCTGGTACAGGAAGCGCTCGACCGCCGCCTGCCGGTCGGTGAACTCGCCCATCACGCGCCCTCCATCAGTTGCAGCCAGCGCCGCCAGATGCCGCGGTGGGCGGTTTCGTCGGACACGTGGGACTGGCGCCCGTCGGCACCGAGCGGTTCTTCCTGATCCAGGCCGCGGTCGTAGTAGAGCCACTCCATGGCCGGCGTGCGCAGCATGCCGTCCCACTGACGCTGGAACATCTCGATGTCGTCCGGCGCGCCGAAGCTGGCCGGGCCGTAGAAGTCCTCGTGGGCGCGGATGCGCGCGGCGTTGATCTCGGGCGCCACGTCTTCGAGCGTGACCGGGTAGGCGAACACCTCGGTGCGGTCGTAGCTGACCGGGTGGATGACGCGAATCTGGTTGTTGATGAGCACCAGGTTCGGATAGACCAGCAGGTTGAAGCCGTCGCCGCCGTTGCAGGTGATGACCGCCTCGGCGTAGTCCGGGCGGTCCGCGAGGCGGGCGCGCACGGCGTCGTGCCAGTCCTGTTCGGACTTCGGCTTGTCGGCGCCGAGGATGGCCTTGCGGTCGAAGGCGCGAAAGTCGATCAGCGCGTGGCCGTTGCCGAGCGCCACGCTCTTGGCCGGCGACTGCGGGCCGACGATGAAGCCCATGCCGCGGCCGATGCGCGGCTTCAGCACGTCCTCGAAGAAGCTGTGGTGGACCAGCGCCGGGTGGTAGCCGTCCATGGAGTTCTCAACCTGCTGTTTCCAGTTGCCGCGGAACTGGTAGCGGGTGACGCCGGTCTCGATGCGGATGTGGCCCGACGGCGACAGGTCGGCGAACAGGTCGAAGAACTCGGCCGCGGCACCCAGGTGCTCGGTCAGCGACGGCACCTGCGGGTTCAGGCTGCCGAACACGAAGCCGCGGTAGCTGTCCACGCGGGCCAGCGCCACCAGGCCGAGCTCGGCCTCGTTGAACACGCCGGCCTGGTGGTCGCGCATGGGCACGCTGATCAGGCGCCCGGCCAGGTCGAAGGTCCAGCCGTGGTAGGGACACACCAGATGCCGGCACTGGGCCTGGGTGTGGTCGTCGGCCAGCAGCACGCCGCGGTGGCGGCAGGCGTTGATGAAGGCGTGCACGGCACCGTCGGTGTCGCGCGTCAGCAGCACCGGCTGGGTACCCAGCGTGGTGGCCTTGTAGCTGCCCGGCTGCGCGATCTCGCTCTCGTGCCCCAGGTACACCCAGGTGTTGCCGAAGATGCGCTGCATTTCCAGGTCGAACACGGCCGGGTCCACGAACGCGCGGCGGTGCACGCGGTGCGGTTCGATCCAGCGGGTCATGGTGTCGACGGTCACGTTGCCTCCGGGGCTTGGGTCAGACGGTGGGAACAGGTGCCCGTCCTGCGCACGTCGTGCGTCGCGTGTCCGGCCGGCGCCGGCCGGCCCGAGAACGTGAACAACTCACACGTTCCCGGGGAAGGGCCCGCGCCACCGGTGACGCGGGCCATGACGTCAGTGCGACTTGACAAAGCTGGTGACCGCCGCGCTGAAGTCTTCCGGGTACTCGATCATGGCCCAGTGGCCGCAGTGGGGGACGATGTAGCCCCAGGAGTTGTCGATCAGCTCCAGGAAGCGGTAGGCGATGTCCAGCGGCACCACCAGGTCGTCCTTGCCGTTGACCACGAAGGTCGGCTGGCTGACGCGGGCGATGAACTCTTCCGGATAGAACAGCCCGCCCTGCTTGCGCACCCAGTCCATGGTGGCGGCGTAGGAGGTCTTGTTCTTGGGATCGACCGAGTTGTTCCAGCGGTACTGGACCATTTCGTCGGTGATCTCGAACTTGTCGTTGGCCAGGGTCTTGATCAGCCGGATCATGCCCTCCGGCGTGTAGTCGTAGCCGAGCACCGGCTGCAGGGCCGGGGTGATCTCGGCGTTCAGGCCGGCGGTGCCCATGAGCACCAGCTTGTCGACCAGCTGCGGGTATTCGACCGCCACGCCCATGGCGGTGGCACCGCCCATGGAGTTGCCGACCAGGCTCGCCTTCTCGTAGCCGAGCGCCTTGATGAAGCCGGCGATGTGGTCGTAGCGGTTTTTTTGCGAGTACTCGAAGGTGGCCGGGTCGGGGCTGTCGGAGTTGCCGAAGCCGACCATGTCCACGGCGATGGTGCGGAAGTGCTTGCCGAACAGCGGCAGGCAGCCGAACCAGTTGCCGTAGCCGTTGGCGCCGGCGCCCCCACCGTGGATCAGGATCAGCGGCTCGCCGCTGCCCTCTTCGATGTAACAGGTCTTGATGCCGTTGACATCGATGTATTTCTTTTCGTACTGCGCTTCGTTCATCACCTGCTCCTGGTGTGTGATGGTGGGGAAATCTCAGGCCGCGGCGAGGTCCATCGCCATGGCGCCCATGCCGGTGAACCAGCTGGCGATCGGCTCGTAGTACAGGGTGTGGCCGGTGGCGCCGGCCACGGTGCCGGCCATGGCCAGCCAGCACATGATTTCGAGGCCGCCGTTGCCGGCGTTCTCGAGGATGTAGTCGCTGCTCCAGGTGGCGATGTCCGCCGCCTGACCCCTGCTCAGCAGGCTCAGCACCCGCTGGTCGAA
>DQBD01000022.1:3905-5526 GCA_003526065.1 Gammaproteobacteria bacterium
GTGCGGTTGATGTTGACCAGCAGCGGTGCCACCGGGATGCGCCCGCCGGGGTTGATGATGCGCAGCGGCAGCGCGATGCCGTGATCCGGGTCCAGCGACTCGGCCCGGGCCAGGTCGAAGCCGGCCTGGTCCATGTGCCGCAGCAGGGCGTCGGCGAAGGCGCCGGCGCCGGCCATCGGCTGGCGCGGAATCTGCATGTCGCCCAGCGGCGTGTAGCTGTCGGCGCAGCCCAGCGCGAAGCTCGGTTGCAGCCGGTAGCCGAGGTTCACCATGTGGTCGGAGGTGATGTACAGCAGCAGGTCGGGCCGCGTGCGCGCGACCTCGGCGGCAATCTGCTTGAAGCCGTCGATCACCTGCCCGGCCTGGGTGCGGACGTCGGTGGGATCCATCACCACGTGCGAGGTGGCGGCGGCGGCGACGATGCTGCCCATGTCAGCTGTCCTCCGACAGTTCGGGGTAGTGGCGCACGGTCATGTGCGCCGCCATGTGGGGTTTCAGGACCAGCTGGTAGTGCATCTGCAGGATGGGATGCATGCCGAGCGCGCCGAGCGCCTCGATGTCGCCGCTGGCCAGCGCCGGCGTGTTGGCCGGATCGATGCCGGATTCCGCCAGCACCGCGTCGCGGTCGGTCAGGTAGCGCTCGCGCAGCGGCGGTTCGTGCACCAGCCGTTCGACCAGCAGGTTCAGCCGCCGGGCCTGGTCGGCCGTGCTCATGCGCCACCCTGCACGTGGGCCAGGGTCTGGATGCCGCGCTGGCAGCGGCTGGCCAGGCGCCGCCACTCGAGCAGGTTGCGGTCCTGCTCGAACAGCTGCTCCTCGAGCCAGCCCCAGTCGTCGGCGTAGAAGCCCTGCATGGCCTCGCGTGCCCACAGGTCGTCGTCGTTGATGCCACGCAGCGCCAGCGGCTCGTGCAGGGATTCGCATTCGGCGCGGAAGGCGGCCTCCTGGGCGGCATCGGTGACCCCGGACTTCTCGATCACCTGGTAGTACATGTGGTGATCGGCGTCGTGCGGCGTGTAGAACTCGTACTGCACCATGTCGGCTTCCGGGTGGTTCTCGACGCTGAGAATTCCCGGCATCCACAGCGAGATGGTGTGGATGGTGTTGTGCTTGCCGGTCGGGGCACGGGTGCGCAGCACGGTCTGGCCGTCCAGCGTGGCTTCGAACAGCGGCCGGTAGTGCTGGGCCATGCAGTCCACCACGCCGCGCGAGGCGGCCGGGTCCTCGCGCAGGTCCAGCTGCAGCGTGCCGGCGCTGGCAAAGCCCAGCGGCAGGGCCGAGTCGCGGCCGGTGATGAACGGCGAATCCTTGTGGATGAAGATGTGCGTGGTGTCGAAGCCGTTTTCGGCGCCCAGGCGCCAGTTGGCCTTGACCAGCCGGCGGATGCCGTAGGCGGCGCGGTCGGGGTCGAGGAAGCCGGGTGGCAGGTCGGTGGCCAGCGCGGGTGGCTGCGCACCCGCTGCCACGTCACCCAGGAACACGAACACCATGCCCTTGGCTTCCTGCACCGGGTAGGTCTTCAGCGCGCGGGTGCCGATGAGCTTGCTGGATGGGTCGGTGAGGATGTCGCACAGCGTTCCGTCGGCCCACTGGTAGGTCCAGCCGTGGTACCAGCAGGTGA
>DQBD01000022.1:5597-5724 GCA_003526065.1 Gammaproteobacteria bacterium
TTGGCGTTCACCACGCGGCGAAACGGCTGCACGCGCCGGTTCGGCTCGTCGAAGCCGGGCGGCAGGTCGGTGGCCAGCGGCGGCGGCTCGCTGTCGCCTTCCAGATCACCCAGGAACACGAACACCA
>DQBD01000221.1:0-725 GCA_003526065.1 Gammaproteobacteria bacterium
GCGCAGGCGATGAGGCCCTGTCGCGAGGCACAGATCGTGTTCACGTGTCTGCCGAGCCAGCAGGTCGTGCGGGCGACGGTGGATGCACTCATCGCCAGCCTGGCGCCGGGCGGCGCCATCGTCGATTGCAGCACCATCAGCCCGCTGCTGGCGGCCGAGCTGGCGGCCGATGCGGGCAAGCGCGACATCGGTTTTCTGGATGCGCCGCTCAGCGGCGCCGGCAGCGGTGCGCAGGCGGCCACGCTCAGCATCATGGTCGGCGGCGAGGCGGCGCTGTTCGAGCGCGTGCGCCCGCTGCTCGAACGCATGGGCAGGAACATCTTTCACCTCGGTGCCGTCGGCGCCGGGCAGACCGCCAAGCTGTGCCAGAACCTGATCCTGGTTTCCACGCTGTCGGGCGTGATGGAGTCGGTGGCGCTCGGCCGGGCGGTCGGTGTCGAGCCGCAGCGCCTGCTGGAGGTGATGGACACCTGTCTTGCACCGACGCGCGTGATGGACGTGCTGGTGAAACCCAAGTTCGACGGCCGCGTGCCGTTCGACCACACCTCCGACGGCCTCACCATGATCGGCAAGGACATCACCCTGGTGCGGGAACTGGCCGAGCGGGTGGGCCTGAAACTGCCGATCGGCAGCCACATCCAGAGCCTGTACCGGCAGGCCATCGACACGGGCTACGGCCGCCATGACCTGCTGGCCTGGTACGAGCTGATCGAGCAGGGCGTGTT
>DQBD01000221.1:1045-2327 GCA_003526065.1 Gammaproteobacteria bacterium
GGCCGGTACGTCCGGTCACCCTTGCCAACGTGGGCTGTCGCCGGTGCACACTGGGACGACGGCAGCGGCGTGGTAGGGGCGCATGGAACTTCTGGCGGGCGACATCGGCGGTACCAAGACGTTGTTGCTGCGCGGGCGTTGGCAACGCGGGCGGCTGCAGGTGCTCGCACGCCAGCGTTTTGCCAGCGCCGCCTATGCCGATCTTGCCGACATGGTGCGCGAGTTCCTGCACGGCGTGCCGTTGCCGGCGCGGGCGTGTTTCGCGGTGGCGGGGCCGGTACAGCCGGTTGCCGACGGCGGCGCGCAGGCGCGCATCACCAACCTGCCGTGGGAGCTCGACAGTCGGCGTCTGGCACAGGGCACCGGCATCGGCGAAGTGTTCCTCATCAACGACCTGGCCGGCGTCGCGCATGGCGTCGCCATGTTGCAGGCTGCCGACGTGGTGACCGTGCAGGCGGGCGCCGAGCAGCCCGGACGCCTGCGCGCGGTGCTCGGCATCGGCACGGGACTGGGCATGGCGCTGCTGTCGCCCGGGGGCGAGGTGTTTCCGACCGAGGCAGGTCACCTGGCGTTTGCGCCGCTGGACGACCGGCAAGGGCAGCTGCGCGCATTCGTGCGCCACAAGCTGGGCCTGGAGCGGGTGTCGGTGGAGAGGCTGGTGGCCGGGCCGGGGCTCGCGCTGGTGCATGAATTCCTCGGCGGCGGCGTGGTCGACCCGGGCGACATCGCGGCCCTGGCGGATGCCGGTGATGGGCCGGCGGGCGAGTCCATGGCGCTGTTCATGACCCTGTGCGGTGCGATCGTGGGTGATCTGGCGCTGGCCTGCCTGCCGTTCGGTGGCCTGTACCTGGCCGGAGGGGTGATGCAGAAAAACCGCGCGCGTGTGGCGGGGCCCGACTTCAGGCGGGCGTTCGCTGCCAAGGGGCGCATGGCCGGCGTGCTGCGGCAGTTGCCGCTGCACGTCATCACCGAACCGCAGGTGGGCTTGCTGGGCGCCGCGCGGTACGCCGCGTTGGCCTAGGACAGGGCCGGCTGAGCACCGGCGCCGGCCCGGCCGGCGCACCGCGCGGCTGCCGGGATCAGGTGCGGTGGTGATCAAGGCATCGTTTCATGCCGGCCGGTGCGCGCGGGCTGGCCACGCGGTGTGCTCTACCATGCGCGACACTGCGCGCCGGCGGTTCGGCGCGGCATGGCGAGATGGCGGAGGATGATCAGTGGCGGTAGGGACAAGCGAGCGCTCCGGGGCGGGGCTGGGTACGTTCGCCGGCGTGTTCACGCCGAG